>DAJPGJ010000001.1:1897500-2175356 GCA_025992705.1 Coriobacteriaceae bacterium | reverse complement strand
TGCGTCCTTGATCGCCTGGTTGGCGTCGACACCGTTTTTGACGGCATCCATCATCTTGCCGAAGTTGACGTACTCATAGCCGATGATCTCGTCATTCTCGTCGAGTGCGATATGCGTGACATAGCCCTCCGTGAGCTCGAGATAACGAGAACCCTTGAGCTTGGTGCCGTACATGGTGCCGACCATCGAGCGATAGCCCTTGCCGAGGTCGTCAAGACCGGCGCCGATGGGAAGGCCACCATCGGAGAAGGCGGTCTGCGTGCGTCCGTAGACGATCTGCAGGAAGAGCTCGCGCATGGCGGTATTGATGGCGTCACAGACGAGGTCAGTGTTGAGGGCTTCAAGCAGCGTTTTGCCGGGGAGGATTTCGCTTGCCATGGCAGCGGAATGCGTCATGCCCGAGCAGCCGATGGTCTCGACCAGAGCCTCTTCGATGATGCCGTCTTTGACGTTGAGGGTGAGCTTACAGGCACCTTGTTGCGGAGCGCACCAGCCGACGCCGTGCGTGAAGCCGCTGATGTCGGAAATCTCCTTCGCTTGAACCCATTTGCCCTCTTCGGGGATGGGGGCGGGACCGTGATAGGCTCCCTTCGCGACCGGGCACATGAGCTCGATCTCTTTTGAGTAGTACACCTTGAACTCCCTTCCATGCGAATTGTGCTATGGGTTGTGCAATTGGTGATTATATAGCATCTAAGCGGGAAAGATACCGCTTCGCTCCTTGACATTTCGTACAGCCACCGTATAATTTATAGTAGTTATTTACAGGTACCATATATAAACGGAGGAAGCCATGGGTCGTGAGGGCGAGCTTTTTGACAAGTACATGTTAATTCGTCAGATGGTGGAAGCTGTTCGCAATAAAAACACCAGCAAGTTGGGCCCTCTTGGCGATACGACACGTGGTCGTGGTCGTGTTCTCGCGCTTCTTAAGCAGAAGGATGGCGTAAGCACAAAGGAAATGGCGACCGTCATGGGCATTCGCGTTTCCTCCCTCAACGAGGTTCTGGGTAAGATGGAGAAGGATGGCTATGTCGAGCGTTCCGCTTCACCAGACGATAGGCGCGTCATGCTTGTCTGGCTTACGGACAAGGGCAAGGCTGTCGAGCTTCCGGATCAAAAGATGCCCGAGATTATCTTTGGCAAGCTCAACCAGGGCGCGCAAAACCAGCTCTGCATGTATTTCGAGCAGATGATTTCCTCGTTGCAAAGCGAGCTTGGAGAGGAAGGCGACGCTGTCAAGGAGGCTCGCGAGCAACGCAACGAGTTCTTTGAGAGCGCCAAGCAAGCTCATGCCGAGCAGACAACACAGGCTTCCCAGCCTGCCACGCAGACGCAGTCTTCTACCGCACCACGCCCTGCACCCGCAGCACCTCCAATGGGCTCTCCGCTCGTACCGCCGATTCCGCCTGCCAGCACGCCGCCGCGCATCGGCTAGCGGCCTGCTTCGCGCATCGCATCAATGACCGCCCAATACGATGAACCCATGTATGCCGCGTGGCCTCCGTGCCTATGGGGCTTCGTCCGTCTATGCACTGAGGCATCCGCACGAGGTTGGCATGAAGCCAATGGGGGCAATCTGAGCTACCGGTTGACCGAGGAAGACCTGCGCATGTTTGCGTCCCTATTCAAGCGTGAGAATGCGTGGCATGCACTTAAGCAGCCTGTCCCCGAGCTTGCCGGCATGCACTTCCTCATGACCGCCTCGGGTGCATACTTGAGCAGCCTTGCAAACGATGGCTCACGTGGATGTGGCGTCATCGAGCTCGATGCTGATGGCAGCGCCTGGCGCATTCGCTGGGGCTTCGAAGATGGCGTCCGTCCTTCGAGCGAGCTCGAGACGCATCTAGCCGCTTTTGATGTTGCCCTGCGTGCTGGTGACGGTGCCGATCGCGTGGTCTATCATGCGCACTGCCCGCATGTCATCGCGCTCTCGACGTTGCTCGAGCCGCAGGCGCGTATGTGGACGCGTACGCTGTGGCGCATCATGACCGAGGGCATCATCGTGTTTCCCCAAGGCGTTGGCGTGTTGCCGTGGATGGTGCCGGGTAGCCCCGAGCTTGCCACGGCAACCTGCGAGCTCATGGCGCACTACACCGTTTGCATTTGGACGCAGCATGGCATCATGTCGCGAGCGGCTAGTTTCGAGAAGGCGTTCGGCGCGATTGAGACAGTCGAGAAGTCGGCAGCCATCTATCTGGAGGCTCGTGCCGCAAACGGAGGAGCAGAGCCGCCACACCTGGTGAGCGACGAGCAGCTACGCGCTGTTTGCGCACGCTATGGGCTGCATCCCAATGAGTGCTTCCTGGAGTAGGCCGCGGCCTGACGGCCACACCTCTGTCATTTCGAGCACAACGAGCCCCTCTGTCATTTCGAGCGAAGCGAAGCGGAGTCGAGAAATCTCTCGTCCCGAGATTTCTCCGCTACGGCGCTACGCGCCTCCGGTCGAAATGACAGTACGGGGATGTCCTACGGTCGCTCCGGTCGAAATGACAGTACGGGGACGTCCTGGCGGTCACCTCAGTCGAGATGACGGTAATTTGCCAGGTACTCTGCTGGACCTGTCTCGTAAATGTTGCCGCCATGGCAATCGATGGCGACGGTCAACGGCATATCCACGACCTCGAGGCGCCTGATTGCCTCCGTCCCCAAATCATCGTATGCCATCACATCGGCACGCTTGACGCTCTTGGCGATGAGCGCCGCTGCACCACCGATTGCGGCAAAGTAGACTGCTTCGTTGCGGATGACCGCATCGATGACTTCCTGGCTACGGGCACCTTTGCCAATCATCGCGCGCTGGCCAAGGTCAAGCAGGCGTGGGGCATACGGATCCATGCGGTAGCTTGAAGTCGGGCCAACAGGGCCTATGGGGTAGCCAGGCTTGGCGGGTGCAGGACCGGCGTAATAGATGATGGCACCGTCAATGCTGATGGGCGGCTCCTCGCCAGCATCGAGCGCCTCGACGAGGCGTTTGTGCGCCGCATCGCGCGCGGTGTAGATGATGCCGCTGTAGAGCACTTGGTCCCCTGCATGCAACGTTTGTGCAAGCTCGCGGGTGATGTCTCCGTCGATGCGCTGTGCTTCAGGCATTCCCATTACAGCACTACCTCCTCGTGGCGGGCGACATGGCAGTTGATGTTGACTGCGACGGGCAAGCAGGCGATGTGCGTGGGAGCCTGCTCGATGTTGACGGCGAGGGCTGTCGTCGCACCACCGAAGCCAGCAGGGCCGGTGCCGAAGGCGTTGATGGCGTCGAGCAATTCGACCTCGAGCTGCGCGTAAAAGGGGTCGGGGTTGTGCACACTCACGGGCCGAAGCAGGGCGCGTTTGGCGAGCGAAGCGACGTGGTCAAAGTTGCCACCCACACCCACACCTACGATGATGGGTGGGCAGGGATTGGGGCCGGCGTGCCTGACGGCGTCGAGCACGAAGTCTCGCACTCCATCGATACCGTCAGCCGGCTTGAGCATCTTGAGCTGCCCCATGTTCTCCGAGCCAGCGCCTTTGGGCGCAAGCGTAATCTTGAGAGCGTCGCCATCCACGATATCGACGGTGATGAGCGCGGGCGTATTGTCGTCCGTGTTCACGCGACGCAGCGGGTCTGCCACCATCGACTTGCGTAGGTAACCCTCGGTATAGCCGAACGCAACGCCTGCGTTGATGGCATCGACGAGCGAGCCGCCTTCGATATGTACGTCCTGGCCCAGTTCGACGAAGACGCAGGCCGCACCCGTGTCTTGGCAAATAGGCACCATTTCGCCAGCGGCAATGGCGGCGTTTTCGAGCATGCAGCCGAGCGTCGCCTTGGCCACGGGCAACTCTTCGCTGTCACGTGCCTCATGCAGTGCGTTCAAAAGTCCTTCGTTCATGACGCAGTTGGCCCGGATACAGAGCTCGCTCACCGCATTCGTAATCTCCGATGTTTGAATTACTCTCATATGCACATGCTCTCAATCGAAATGGCCGTACCAATGAAACGAGCCGCACGGAGCGGCTCGAAGAAATCTCTGGTGGGCGATGCAGGGTTCGAACCTGCGGCCCTCTGCTTGTAAGGCAGATGCGCTCCCGCTGCGCTAATCGCCCAGTGCCTTGGCATTTTATCGTAAAATCCTCCAAAGTACAGATGGAGAATGGAGGGGCACGATGCCCGCTGAGAACATTGAACTGCTCATCGAGTTTACGCACGATGATGATCCCCGTGCTCGTGCCATGGCGGTTGCGGGCCTGGCCAAGGCTGCTGACGTGCGCGGCTTCGCGCCTGTGCTTGTCTGTCTCTTTGACCCGGTGGACGAGGTGCGGGCGGCTGCTGCCACGGCGCTTGGCATTTTCGGCGACGACCGTGCGTTCGAGGCTTTGGTCGAATGCTTGAATGATCCGAACGAGCGCGTTGCCGTGAACTGCGCCTGGTCGCTTGGCCAGATTCCCACCACGCGCTGCCTCGACAAGCTCTGCGAGATCGTCGCGGACAAGACAATCGCGCCTTCCATACGCGTTGCCGCCGTGACGGCTATCGGCGAGCGCTCCGAGCTCGCAGGCTTCGACATCACGACAGATGATGCCCTCATCGAGCAAGCGCGCATCGCGCTGCTTGGCGCTCTCGGTGACAGGGAAGGCGAGTTGCGCGCGGCGTGCATCTGGACGCTTGGGCACTTCCCCGCAGACAAAGAGACTACGGAGCTGTGCATCGAGGCACTCGACGACGACTACGAGTGGGTCGTGCGATACGCCATCGAAGCCCTTGCGCACTTCAAGGATCTTGCAGCGCTCGAACCACTGCTCGAGCTTTCGGAGTGCGATGACGACGAGATTCGCGACCTTGCGTGTCAGGCTGTCGACCTCTTGAGAGACGAAGCTTGACCGCAACGCTCGTTTTGGTAAACTAACCGCTGCTGTTAAGCGCCATGGCTAGGTAGCTCAGTTGGTAGAGCAGGGGACTGAAAATCCCTGTGCCGGGGGTTCAAGTCCCTCTCTAGCCACCATCAACCACTCGGACCGCCTCATCAGGCGGTCTTTTTTATGCCTCGGCCGACTTCCCTAGCCCTTCCCTTGAGCAGCGCAACGAGAGAAGCGCTTCGGACAAATCCTCATCCATCTTGATTGGCTATAATGAACTTGCACTCGACGGGAGGAGCATCGCATGGCATACAGCGCGGACATCCAGAAGATTCTTCTGCGTATCCAGCAGAGCGAGATGACGGAAGCCGCCGCCTATCATGCGATGGCCGACGCCATCAAGGATGAGCATAATCGCGAGGCGCTCGCCAGAGTCGCCGATGAGGTCGCAAGTCAGGCCAAGGCACTCGAGACCTACACCAACAAGCAACTTGCCGCAGACGAGCGCAAGGTCAAGCGCTATGCGCGTATGGCGCGGCTCTTCGGCTTCACCTTCGCCGCCAAGCTCATGGACCGGCGCAAGATCAAGTTCGTCAACCATTCCAAGAAGCTGCTCGACGAGGTGCCCGAAGTCGAGAAGATGGAAGCTGACGAGCGCGACCGCGATGCCAAGCTCTTCGCCCTGCTCTCCGAGAAGCGCCTCTCGTACGTGGGCGCGATGATCCTCGGCATGAACGATGCCATCGTCGAGATCACCGGCACCCTCGCCGGTCTCACGCTCGCCATGCAGAACACGCGCCTCATTGCGCTCTCCGGCCTCATCACCGGTGTCGCCGCGACGCTTTCGATGGCCGCAAGCGAGTATCTGGCCGAGCGCAGTGACGGCAAGGGCGATGCGGCCAAATCGGGTCTCATGACGGGCGGCGCGTACTTCATCACCGTCGTCATCTTGCTGCTGCCCTACCTCATCCTCGATGACAAGATGTACCTGCTGGCCATGGGTATCATGCTCGTTCTCGTGGTGCTGATTCTGGCAGGCTTCAATTTCTATACCTCCGTTGCGCGTGATGTATCGTTTGGCAAAAACTTTGGGCAGATGTGCGCGATTTCCCTTGGTGTCGCGGCGCTGTCCTTCGTTTTGGGATACGCTGTTCGCACATTCCTTGGCGTCGACGTCTAGTTTGAAAGGTTTTACGCACCATGCACATGACCGAAGAGCAATTTGACATCATCAAGGCCCAGCTCAAGAAGCTCGTTGCAATCCCCGATGGCTTCTATGCAAAGAAATTTGCGGGTATCGACATCGACGCGATTAAGGACCAAAGCGATTTCGAGAAGCTTCCCTTTACCGACAAGGGCGATTTGCGCGAGGCCTATCCGCTCGGAATCGCCGCTGTTCCGCCCGAGCAAATCGTGCGCATTCACAGCTCTTCGGGTACGACGGGCACGCCCGTCATCATTCCCTACACCAAGAAGGACGTCGAGGACTGGGCCATCCAGTTTGCGCGCTGCTACGAGTATGCAGGCGTCACGAAGGAAGATCGCGTGCACATCACGCCGGGTTACGGCCTGTGGACTGCCGGCATCGGCTTCCAGCTTGGCTGTGAGCTGCTTGGTGCCATGGCGATTCCCATGGGTCCGGGCAACACCGACAAGCAACTCAAGATGATGATGGATCTCGAGAGCACGGTGCTTTGCGCGACGAGCTCATATGCGCTGCGCCTTGCCGAGGAAATCGCCAAGCGCGGCATCGGCGACCAAATCAAGCTGCGCAAGGGCATCATCGGCTCGGAGCGCTGGGGCGAGAAGATGCGTCGTCGTATCGCTAACGAGCTCGGCGTCGAGCTTTACGATATCTATGGCCTCACCGAGGTCTACGGTCCAGGTATCGGCATCAACTGCCAGGCCGATAGCGCCGTGCATATCTGGAGCGACTACGTCTACCTCGAGATTATCGACCCTGTCACGGGAGAGCCCGTTCCCGACGGCGAGCCGGGAGAGATTGTGCTCACGACGCTGCAAAAAGAGGGTGCGCCGCTCATCCGCTTCCGTACGCACGACCTCTCGCGTATCGTGCCGGGTGATTGCGCCTGCGGACACAACGAGCAT
This sequence comes from Coriobacteriaceae bacterium, assembly GCA_025992705.1. Classification (NCBI taxonomy): domain Bacteria; kingdom Bacillati; phylum Actinomycetota; class Coriobacteriia; order Coriobacteriales; family Coriobacteriaceae; species Coriobacteriaceae bacterium. The sequence continues at coordinate 2,168,411 of DAJPGJ010000001.1, read as the reverse complement.
CCGCGCATCGACATCATCACCGGCCGCACCGACGACATGGTCAAGGTGCATGGCGTCAACATGTTCCCCGCGCAAATCGAGGAGGTCATCGCCGCAGTTGACGGCGCGAGTAGCGAGTACCAGATGATGATCGACCATCTCAACGGCAAGGACATCGCCACGCTCTTTGTCGAAGTCGAGCCCAGTGCCAACAAGTACAACATGGAAGAGACCATCGCGACGGAGTTCAAGAACCGCATCGGCTTTACGCCGCAGGTCAAGCCCGTCGATATCGAGGATTTGCCGCGCAGCGAGAAGAAGACGACGCGCATCTTCGACAACAGGTACTAAAACCAGACAAACCTCGCCGGGGCACTTTTGTCTGGTTTCGCGCCTGTGCCTGGCGCTATTTCTCTGCGGTGATGACGCGCGTGGGGGTCACGATGTAGTCGACCCGGCAATCGGTCGCCTCGCGTGGCACCTCGTCAACAATCTGCTCGTCGAATGCGATGCCAATCGTCATGCTCTCCGCGCTTAGATAGGGGAGGAAACGGTCGTAGAATCCGCCGCCCTGCCCCAGGCGATTGCCGTGCTTGTCGAAGGCGATGCCTGGCACGAGTATGAGATCGATGTTTTCCGGCGGAATGTGCCGGGAGGAGTCGAGCTCCGTCACTATCTCTCGCGGCGTTTCGAGGACGCTCCAATCATCGTTCATGTCAAAGGCGAAGAACGACATGTTCGTCTCGGAGCGAACGACGGGAAAGGCGATGACAGGACGCTGGTCAAACAGGAACAGCTTTTCCCGATTTGAGACAAATCGTGCCTCTGACCCGGTGGGATAGTAGACGGCGATGCATTTCGCATGCCTGAGGGCTGGAAGATTGAAGAGCCTATCTTCTAATGCTGCCTCATACGTTTTGCGAACATCAGCTGCGATCGAACCACGTTTGGCGCGCATGCTTTCTCGCAGCGCAGCCTTTTCTTCTGCAGTATTCATGGCGAATATAGTACCAAAAGTATGCAGAAGTGAGAAATCGAGCCTGATACGCGGGGATTATTTGCTACCATTCCGAGCATGTCTGTAGTTGTTGCAAAATTCGGCGGAACTTCCGTCGCGAATCCTGAGCGCATCAGGAGCGTTGCCCAGCGCATCGTCAGCCGCAAGCGTGCTGGCGATAGCGTTGTTGCCGTCGTGTCTGCCATGGGCAAGACGACCGACGACCTCGTGGCGCTTGCCAGCTCCATCTCCGAGTCACCCGACCCGCGCGAGATGGACACGCTGCTCTCCACGGGCGAGATGGTCTCGATGTCGCTTTTGGCCATGGCCGTCGCCGAGCTTGGCGAGGAGGCCATCAGCCTCTCTGGTCGTCAGATTGGCCTTATCACCGATAGCGTGCACGGCAAGGCATCGATTCGCGAGATTCACGCCGACCGCATTCGCGTGGCGCTCTCCGAAGGCCGCATCGTCATCGTTGCCGGCTTCCAGGGTATCGATGCTGCCGGCGATATCACGACGCTCGGTCGTGGTGGCTCGGACACCACGGCGGTCGCCATCGCGGCAGGCATCAAGGCAGACGTTTGCGAGATTTACACGGACGTTGCCGGCGTTTACACGGCCGATCCGCGCATCGTTCCGCGCGCCTGCAAGATTGACCAGATCAGCTACGAGGAAATGCTCGAGATGGCCGCGGGCGGCGCGGGCGTGTTGCACAAGCGCTGCATCGAGTTCGCGCGTAATTTTGGCGTGGTGATACATTGCCGCTCGTCATTCAGCGATGAGCCGGGCACGATAGTGAAGGAGTATGACCCCACTATGGAAAAGGCTATTGTCAGCGGTGTCGCACACGACCTCTCGGAAGCCAAGTTCACGATTCGTGACGTGCCCGACACCACGGGTGTAGCCGCCAGGGTCTTTGGGGCCATGGCCGACGCCAATCTCGGTGTCGATATGATCATTCAGAACCTTTCCGAGAACGGGCACACCGACATCACCTTCACAAGCCCGCGTGCCGATATCGAGAAGACGACCGAAGTCATGGATCGTATCGTGCGCGAGCTCGGCGCACGCGAGCTTCTCATCACCGAGGAAGTCGCGAAGGTCTCCATCATCGGTGCGGGCATGAAGGTCAACTCGGGTGTCGCGGCACAGATGTTCCGCACGCTTGCCGAGGGTGGCATCAACATCACGATGATTTCGACCTCTGACATCCGCACGAGCGTCGTCATTCCGGCCGAGAGCGCCGAGGAGGCAGTGCGCTTGCTGCACACGGCGTTCGGTCTCGACGGCACCAAGGTGTTCGAGGAGACGCAGCTCTCTGCCGAGGAGCTTGCCGCCAAAGCCAAGAAGGGCCGCTAGCACACGGCTGACAACACCGCGTTTCTCAGATCCCAGAGGCGCCCGTCGCCGTAGGAGTAGTGCGTCGCGACCGCGTAGATGCAATCGCCCTCGACACCTCCGAGCACGTCAAGGGCACCGCCGTAGTTGGCGCCCCAAATCCAGCCTTCCTTGTAATAGCAGTGATCGCGGAAGGCGTCTGCAAGTAAGTCACGATTGGGACCGCCATAGCGCAGGTACTCGTCGATGGTGATCCAGAGCTCGGCAAGTTCCAGGGGCGTGATATCGGTGTAATGCCCGCGGTTCATGCGTATCTCGACACCACTATCACCTGCGATCTTGTTCATGTACCAGCGGCCATAGCGGTTATACAGCGAGCTATAGCCTGTATTGCTCGAGTAGTAGATCGTCTCGTTGATCGTGTTGCGTACGCCCCAAACGCCAGGTGCGTCGTTCATGCAAAGCGATGCGATGTAGGGACCCTTGATGGACGATGCGCTGTAGTAGTCCTTGCCTGCGTTGTAAGAGATGCAGGCGCCGGTGTTGTGGTTAATCGCGACAAAGGCCACATCCCCATTCCACATGTGATGTTCCCACGTCCCGCGCTGATCCATGTTGATTTGACCATATGTCGAAAAGCCCCAGTCGGGTCTTCCCGCAACCAGACAGCGGAGGTTCGCGGTGTTGATGCCCGGCCCGTCCTCGTGTACGGGAAGCGCGGCGGCATACCAGCTCACGCCTTCGGAATGCCAGCCGGCGCCCGTGAGCATCTGGTCTTCGTCGGGCCAGATGGTGAAGTTATGCGTACCTGTCCATGCGTTGGGGTTGTACTGGCGATAGACGGGAATCGCTTCGTCAACGGCCGAATAGTGGCTGATGCCCTCAAAGCGCCATTCGTGTTCGACAAGATTGTCGCGCTCGATGACGGAGAGCGTGTAGTGGTGATCGCCCGCATAGGGGTTATACAGGCGAAACACCGGCAGGTCGGAGAAGAGCGGCACCATCCAGCCGACGCCTTCGTAGACCCAACCGATGCTGCAGATGCTATCGCGCTCCGCGCAGTCCGTGGTGTAGAAATGCTCGCTCGTCTGCGCATTGTAGATGCGGTACAGCGGCACGGTCTCCTCCGACTGAGTGAGCGGCTGCTCGGGTTCAGGCTCAGGCTCGGGTTCGGGATCCGGAGCAGGTTGCTCGTCGATGACGACGTCGACTAGCTCAATATCAGATGGCGCCGAATCATCCTGCGCGAGGATGATATCGGTGACAGGCGCCGCGCCTGTGTCAGCTGATGGGGGTGTATCCACTTCGGGAGTTTCGAGAGCGACATCGTTGCCTGACGGTTCTTCTGCAGCGTGCGCAGGCCTTGCGAGAGAGGCCATCGTGATAAGCACGGCCAGCATGAGGGCAACCGCAATAAGGGCAGTCCGCAAGATGCGCCAATCAGCGTGCTTTGCCTGCTGCGTCGAAGCATACGGGACAGAATCTTGTTGGAATGTGTCTACAAGTCGTTGCATGCTGCGTTTTCCCCTACCAGGCGTGTGTGCTCGTAAACTATATCAGGCTCGTAGGCGTCGTTGGCGCGGGATTGCCTGCGCGTCGTGACATGTAGATGTGCGGTGGCAAGAGAATGCGGTAAGCGGCGTATTACAATGGCTACACCAGAAAGCGCGACTAATGCCGTGACGGCAGGAGCATTATCGATGGAGAAACGCCCCAATATCAAATTGACGCTTGATCAGGGTCTTGCGGTCGTGCGCGATCTGCAGCCCGATCGCTCCTCGCAAGTGCTTGCAGATATCCTCGGCGTCCAACGCGCCTACCTGCTGCGCCGCTCCATCGACGCGCGTCGCAAGAGCGACGTGCACTTTGTCGCGACCGTTGGTATCGGCGAGGGCATGGGTGCGCCACAGCCGGTACGGCCCATCGAGGAGCGCCCGCTTCCCGAGTGTCACCTTGGTCGCACGCGCCCCATGGTCGTGGGGACGGGGCCGGCGGGACTCTTCGCCGCACTTGAGCTTGCCGAGGCAGGTTTGTGTCCGCTCGTTATCGAGCGCGGAGCACCCGTCGAGGAGCGTGCGGCAGATGTCGAGCGCTTTCACCGCACGCGCGTGCTCGACACGGCGAGCAATGTGCAGTTTGGCGAGGGCGGAGCCGGCACCTTCTCTGATGGCAAGCTCACGACGGGTAAAAACTCTCCGCAGATTGCGCACGTGCTCGAGACCTTCGTCGCGGCGGGAGCACCGCTCGAGATTCTGTGGCAGGCAAAGCCGCACATTGGCACGGACGTGCTCGCAGGTGTTGTCAAGCGCATGCGAGAACGCATCATCGCCTGTGGTGGCGAGGTACGCTTTCATACACAGCTCGTGGGGATGGATATCGATGCGGCAGGGATGCTGCATGGCGTTACGCTCGAGGGCGACGGAGTTCGATACGAGGTCGAAGCATCGCGGCTTATCCTTGCTTGTGGGCACTCGGCACGCGACACCTTCGCGCTGCTCAAGCAGCTTGGTTTCGAGCTCGAGCCCAAGCCCTTTTCCATTGGCGTGCGCATCGAGCACGAGCAGGAGTTCATCAACCGCGCCCAGTACGGGCAGGCGGCGGGGCACCCTGCGCTCGGAGCTGCCGATTACAAGCTTGCGTGCCATCTTGAGAACGGTCGCTCAGTCTATACCTTCTGCATGTGTCCCGGTGGCGAGGTGGTTGCGGCTTCAAGCGAGGAAGGTGGCCTCACGGTAAACGGCATGTCACGTCAGGCGCGTGATGGGGCCAACGCCAACGCGGCGCTGTTGTGCAACGTGACGCCCGACGATTTCGGTGATGCGGTCGATCCGCTCTCGGGCATCGCGTTCCAGCGTCGCTGGGAGCAGGCGGCGTTTGCCGCGGGTGGTGCGGATTGGCACGCCCCCGTGCAACGCGTGGGGCAGTTCGCGGGTATCGCGGGCAAGCCACGCACGTTGCCCGAGGCGAGCTATCCGCTCGGCGTGGTTGAGGCGCCGATTGCGGGCTGTCTGCCGGATTTTGCGGTAGAGGCCCTGCGCGAGGCGTTGCCGGTGCTTGATCGCAACCTGCGCGGCTTTGCCGACCCCGGCGCACTGCTCACGGGTATCGAGGCACGCAGCTCGTCGCCGGTGCGTGTCGTACGCGACTCTCATACGCTCATGTCGACGCATGTGCATGGCGTGTATCCGTGCGGCGAGGGGGCAGGCTATGCCGGCGGCATCATGTCGGCCGCGCTCGATGGGATCCGAGTCGCGTCGGTAGTCAAAACCTCTCTTTGACTAGGATATGAGACAGCGTGCCAGGCACGTTTGTCTCATAGCAGCGGAAGCAGCGTCCCCGCGAAGAGCCAGGCGGCAAGACCGGGAGCAAGCGCGATATGCGAGTGGCGGTCCGCGCGGCCCGTGGCAAGTTGTACGAGCGCGAGCGCGCCTATGAGCACTGCGCACGCAAAGACACCGCACATGAGGCCCTCGGTTCCCGAGAAGAGCGCGAGCGGCATGAGCATGCGCACATCACCCGAGCCGATAAGTTCGCATGCGCTACGATGCATGCGAAGGTAGTTGAGCAGCAGCACGATCGCGGCAATCGTTCCCGTGGGCAGCACGATTGCAATCGTTTCCATAACGCCGCCCTCCATCACGCGAAAGACAAGAGCGCATGCGAACATCACAGCGACAAGCTCGGATGGCAGGATGTGCTCACGCAAATCGCAGACGAGCAGTGCAGCCATGCACGCGCATGCAAACGAGAAGCTCAAACAGCAGATGACGTTGTCGAGCAGGAGCCAGGCACCGAGCGCGCCGCTCATGCACACGAGTGTGATGAGCACGCGAAGAGCACGTCCGAGCGCAGCATCGAATCCACGTGTGCGCAGGGAAGCTTGGGCGATGCCCGTCATGCCCGCCCATCCCAGGATGCAGCTCGCGCATGCGTAGAGCATCATGAGCGGCCCCGTCTTCTAGCGCGTCCGCAGGGCGTAGGCAGCTGAGATAGCCGAACAAGCATCGTTGGCAAACGATGATAGGTATTTGTCGTCGTTATCCTTCAGATGAATGTAGATGGCACGACGGCCACGGCTTGCCAGCGCCGAGAAATCGCCGAGCGCTTCGGCGTTTGCCACGTCGCCGAGTGTAAAGTCCTCATGGGGCACCGTGATGTCGAAGGGCTCGTCGGCACTGACGACAAGGAAGACACCCGTGTTGGGGCCGCCTTTGTGCATCTGGCCGGTGGAGTGCAGATAACGGGGGCCGATTTCGAGACATGAACACACGTCGAGGCGATCGGCTGCGCGGTGGCGTACCTTCTCAAGCGTCTCGCGGCGCCCGACGCCCTTGAAGGGCAGAAACGCGTTGAGACTGAAATAATCATCGTCCTTGATCGAGCAGAACAGCATGCGCAACGCGGCGTTTGCGTCGATGTTCTCATGTGAGCCGTCGAATGCATCGAGAAGTGCGGAGCTCACGTAAACGCGATCGGCGTAGTTGCAGGAGCCAAGCTCGAACTCTTCGTAAGCGGGCTTGCCCCAGACATCTTCCGGGACATCGAAGTGACCGCCCTGGTTGTAGAGGATCTGGCGCGTTGCCGCCTTGGTGCTCTCGACGTCAGGTTGGTCGAAGGGGTTGATTTGCATGAGCCAACCACAGAAGGCGACGGCATACTCCCAGATGAGAAAGTAGCGCGTCATGGCCGTGCTATCGGGGATATCCAGACGGAAGACCGGGATATCCGGGTGCACGCAGGTGCGAGCATGCTCGAATGCTTCATCGCTGTCCATGTTGCAGAGGATGGCGCAGCGATCGTGGTGCGGGTCGGAAAGGATGCCCGCGTCGACTTCGACGTTGGGCAATATGCCAACGCCTGCCTTGCCAAGAGACTCGGCAACGAGCTGCTCGACCCAGAGGCCGAAGACCTGCTTGCTCGGCGGCATGAGCAGCGAGAACTTGTCACGACCGGCCTTGAGGTTGTCGTAGAGGAAAGCCGCGAGCCAGATTGCCGGGTTTTCGGGCGAATCCGAGGCGCAGAGCTTCTCCATGGGGACGGCGTCCTCGAGCATGCGCTCGATGTCGATGCCGATGGCTGCCATGGGGAGCAGGCCAAAGGCCGAGAGTGCGGAGTAGCGGCCGCCCACGTCGGGTTCGCCGTGGATGATGGCGCGCCAATGGTTCTTGCGGGCGACGTGCTCGAGCTCGGTGTCCGGGTCGGTGATTGCGATAAAGCGCGAGCCGGCGCGCTCGGCACCCAGGTGAGCGCAGACGTACTTCCAGCACACGTGCGAGAGCACGGTTGGCTCGAGCGTGGTTCCCGACTTGCTCGACACGATATAGAGCGTGCGTGCCGGGTCCGACGATCCGAGGATGTGATTGACGTAGACCGGCGAGAGGGCGTCCATCGTCTTGAACGGGACCTCGTCAGTGACTTCGAGGCTGTAGAGCTTGGTGACCGTCTGCGGGGCTTGCGTCGAGCCGCCCTGACCGATGAGGACGACGGCATCGAGACCTTCGCCTCGCGCCTGCTGCGCGATGATGGCTATCTCTGACGGATCGCATGGTGGCTTGCTTGCCAATGTGGTCCAACCAAGACGGGTTGCCGCATAATCCGCGACTTCTGCGGAGAAGTTGAAGGCAGAGCCATCTTTTGCTGCGATGCGGGAGGGAACTTCATTCTCGATGAGAAGCTGGGCGGTTGGGCAGTGCCCCAGCTCAGAACTATCGATAAACGCCATGTATACGTGCTCCTTGGTACGATACGACCTGCATTGTCCGTTGACGCGGACAAAAATAGTGTTGGTAAGTATAATGCATGCAAAATCTCGTGCGGCGTGTTATTATTATGTCTCCTTTGTATCAGGAGGACTCTTCATGGAAGAAATAATCAATAGACAGGTCGCTTACGTTAACAGCATCCACGAGACGCTCGTCGGTTTTACGGGTAGGCGTCTGCGCATTCGCGCCAATATGGGGCGCTCCAAGATCATCGAGCGCGAAGGCGTGCTCACCCAAGCTCACAAGTCGCTCTTCATCGTCGAGACGGACGAGAAGCGCGGTCGCAAGGCGCGTCAGTCCTATCAGTACGTGGATGTCCTGACGGGCACGGTCGAGCTTACCAACCCCGAGGACGAGCAACCGCTTTTCCCGGCGCTTCAGCAAGAGGCCATCTAGCCTATTCGCACATGGGCAATCCGCAATCAGAGGCGTTGGTGCTTGAGGCTCGCGCCAAGGTCAATCTGTGTCTCGCGATATCCTATCCGCCAGTCGATGGCTACCATTCGCTGCGCTCCGTCTTCCAGGAGCTCGATTTGCACGATGTCGTGCGCGTTCATATCGAGCCTGGTATTGCTTCGCAGGCGCTGCAAACGCAGGCGGGAACGCATGTGCTGTTGACATGCGACGTCGACGGCCTCGATCCGCGTGATAACCTCGTCTTTCGCGCCATCGACGCAGCCGAGCAAGCTTGCGGGCCTGTGGCAGTCGCTGACGGTGCCACGCTCGTCATCGAGGTCGAGAAGCATATCCCAGCAGGTGGCGGGCTCGGCGGTGGCTCGAGCGATGCGGCTGCGACGCTCAAGGCGTACGCGCAACTCGCGGACATTCCCGTGCACGATGAGCGCCTTGTTGCGGTTGCCCGTGTTCTCGGTGCCGACGTCGCCTTCTTCCTCTACGGCGGATGCGCCCTCATGGGCGGACGCGGTGACCTGTTCGAGTGTGCGCTGCCACCGCTTGCAGCTCCCATCGTCCTCATGGGAAGCAACGATGGCCTTTCCACGGCAGCGGTGTACCGCGCCTTCGACGATGACCCCGTGCCTGCGCCCGATGCCGATGCGCTCGCCCAAGCGTTGCGTATGGCCACAGACGACACCGCCGCCATTGCCGCACTCTGCGCAAACAACCTTGGGCCCGCGGCTTGTGCGGCCGACCCGCTTATTCAGCAGCGCCTTCATATGGCACATGGGCATCCCGATGTGCTCAACGCGCTCGTCTCGGGAAGTGGATCGACGAGTTTTGCCATCTGCGCCGACGAGGCGGGTGCGCAACGTTTCGCGCATGACATCGCTCCCGTGTGCGACTGGGTTCGCATATGTCGCGTTCCCCGCATCGCCGCTTGAGAATCGTGCCGCGGTTCACTAGAATCATGCAGGCAGGCTACTGGGGCATCGTTCAACGGTAGGACAGCGGTTTTTGGTACCGCGAATGAGGGTTCGATTCCTTCTGCCCCAGCCATTCAATTACTTCAATGGGAGCGCATGTGGAAGCTAAAGCTTTGATTCTTGCAGCAGGCGCTGGAACCCGCATGAAATCCAACAAACCGAAGGTCGCCCACGAGATGTTGGGCAAGCCGCTTGTGCGTTGGGTTGTGGATGCGGCACGCCAGGCTGGTTGCGAAGACGTTCACGTGGTCATTGGCCATGGTCGTGAGCAAGTCGAGCCCTTGCTCGGCGATTGCGTCATCTCGTACCAGCTCGAAATGCTCGGCACGGGTCATACGGTCATGTGCGCGGCGGACAAGCTCGAGGGCTTCGAGGGCAACGTCGTCGTGCTCTGTGGTGACTCGCCGCTTATCAGGCCGGCCACCATCGAGGCGCTCATCGCAGCGCACGAGGCCACCGGCTCTGCCGCCACGGTGCTTACGATGGAGCCCGCCAATCCCTTCGGATACGGGCGCATCGTGCGCGACGAGAGCGGCAACGTGTGCGGCATCGTCGAGGAGAAGGACTGCACGGACGAGCAGCGCGCCATCCGCGAGTGTAACTCCGGCGTCTTCTGCTTCTCCGCTCCCGCGCTTCTGAGCCATCTTGACAAGCTCGATCGCAATAACGCCCAGGGCGAGTATTACCTCACGGACATGCTTGCGCTGCTGGCAGCCGATGGTCTGACCGTGTCGAGCATGGTCGTCGAGGATGACGACGAGTGCCTTGGCGTCAACTCGCGCTCGCAGCTTGCCGCCGCGAGTAAGATTGCGCAGCGCCGCATCAACGAGCAGCTCATGGCAGGTGGCATCACGATGCTCGATCCCGATCTTGTGTGGGTTGGTCCCGACTGCATTGTCGAGAACGATGTGGAGCTGCTGCCGATGACCATGCTCTGGGGCAGCACGCGCGTCTCGAGCGGTTGCGTCATCGGTCCCAACACGCGTCTCACCGATTGCGCTATCGGTGCCGATAACGTGCTCGAGGAAGTCGTGGGTATCGAGACGACCACCGAGACCGGCGTTACGGTCGGTCCCCGCGCCTACCTACGTCCCGGCACCTATCTGTGCGAGGGCGCGCATGTGGGTACGCATGTCGAGATCAAGAAGTCCACGGTGGGTCCGGACAGCAAGGTGCCGCACCTTTCCTACATCGGCGACGCGACGATCGGGACTGACGTCAATATCGGCGCTGGCTCGATTACCTGCAATTACGATGGCGTGAACAAGCATCAAACAGTCATTGGCGACTTCACGTTCGTCGGATCGAACACGATGCTCGTCGCTCCCGTCAAGCTCGGCTCCAATGTCGTGACGGGTGCCGCGAGCTGCATCACCAAGGACGTGCCCGATGGTGCACTCGCCGTAGAGCGCAACGAGCAGAAGATCATCGAGGACTGGACCGCGCGGCATTTCAAGAGCAAGCGCACGAGCTAACGAAGGGATTGTAACGATGGGAAAAAGGCGGAGCAGGGCCGCAGAGCGCAAGCTGCATATCTTCTCGGGTTCGGTGTATCCGGAGCTCGCCGATGAGATCGCAGGTCACCTTGATGTCGAGTTGGGTGATATCACGCTCGAAAAGTTCGCCAATGGCGAGACTTACGCGCGCTTCATGGAGTCCGTACGCGGCGAGGACGTCTTTCTCGTCCAGTCGATTTCGGGCGATGTCAACGACGCCCTCATGGAGCTGCTCATCATGACCGATGCCGCCCGGCGTGCCAGCGCGGGAAGGATCCATGCCGTAGTCACGCACTACGGTTATGCACGTCAGGACCGCAAAGCCGCCGCACGCGAGCCGATTACCGCCAAGCTCGTCGCGCGCATGCTCGAGACGGCGGGTATCGACTCGATCACGACCATCGACTTGCACCAGGGCCAGATCCAGGGCTTCTTCGAGAAGCCGGTCAATCACCTGACGGCGCTCAACCTCTTCGCCGATTACTTCGAGGGTCTCGGACTCGACAACCTCTGCGTCGTGAGCCCGGACGTGGGTCGCGCCAAGGTCGCCAAGAAGATGAGCGACCTGCTCAACGCCGATCTCGCCATCATGCACAAGGGCCGTCCTTCGCACAACGTGGCCGAGATCACGAGCATCATCGGTGATGTCGAGGGTAAGAACTGCATCCTCAACGATGACATGATCGACACTGCGGGTACCATTTGCGCGGGCATGAAGGTGCTCAAAGATCGCGGTGCCAAGTCTGTGCGCGTCAGTGCCACGCATCCGATTTTCTCCGGTCCCGCCTACGAGCGTCTCGAGAACTCGGTCGCCGACGAGATCGTCGTGTGCAACACGATTCCCATCCCCGAGGAGCGCCTTACCGGCAAAATCAAGCAGATTAGCATCGCTCCGCTCTTCGCGCAGGCGATTAACAACGTCTTCAATAACGGCTCGGTCTCGACCCTGTTCGACCCGGACTTCGCGCTGTAACGATGGACTACAGGCTCATAGCAGGTTTGGGCAATCCTGGCCCCGAGTACGAGGCCACGCGGCATAATGCTGGCTTTCTCGCACTTGACCTGCTTGCCGATGAGCTGGGAGCGCGTTACTGGAAGAACGAGAGTGGAGCGCTCGTCGCGCATGTGCAGCATGGTGGCGAGGAGCTGCTGCTTGTCAAACCGCAGGCGTATATGAACACAAGCGGTGGTCCCATCAGCAAGCTTGCCGCTGCGCACAAGATCGCCCCTGCCGAGCTGCTCGTCATCCACGACGAGATGGATCTCGAACCGGGGACGATACGCGTGAAGGTGGGTGGTGGCCATGGTGGCCATAACGGCCTCAAGTCGATTCACGCCAAGCTTGGAAGCGATGCGTACACGCGCGTGCGCGTGGGTACGGGGCATCCGCCGGGACGCAAGCCCGTGACGGATTTCGTGCTTCAAGTGCCCAAGGGGGCCGAGGCGGAGAACTTCGAGCATGCGGTTGCACTTGCCGCCGATGCCGCGCTTTGCGCGATTGACGAGGGCGCGACAACTGCCATGAACAGGTTTAACCGAGGGTAGTGCCATGGATCAGCGTAATGCGCGTTCATATGGAGACTCCCGCTCGGGCCGGCGCCCCGACTACGATAGCGAGGGCGTGCAGGGTCGCTTTGGGCGCCAGGAGGACTGGCGCGAGGCGGAGCGCAAGCAGGCCGCTCGCAAGCTGACGCTACGCGAGCAAGCCGAGCTCGAGGCTGCCGAGATGGAGCGCGAACGTCGCGAGGCTGCCGAGCGCCGAGCCGCCGAGCAGCGACGTCGTCGTCAGATGGCGCAGCAACAGGCTGCCGAGGAGCGGATGCGCCGTCAGCAGGAGGAAGAGCGCCGTCGTAACAGGCCGCTCGAACCCGAGACGAACGTGCAGGGGCGTTTTGGTCGTCAGAGTCCACGCCCGAACCCCGAGCGCCTGGAACGTGCACGAGCCACCCAGCAGGCACGCCAACAATACGACTACCAGCGCTCGACGCATAGCACGCGAGCGCAGGCATCGGCATACGAGCATGAGCGAGCGCAGCGTCCTCTGCGCCAGATGCCGACACAGGCTGACGCGCAGCGTCAGGCGCAACAGCGGGTCCAACGTCAGGCTGCGCAGGAGCAACCACAGCAGCACATGCGCCAGCAACGCTCGGTGCAGCGCGAGCAGGCGGTGCAGGAGCATGACGAGTGGCAGCCACGCACACAGCCCCAGGCAGGCCGCGTGCAGGAGCCGCAGGAAGCCCCTGACGCGCAGGTCGTTCCCGCTGCGCACGGTGGGCGGCACATGCCGCGCGTGCAGCAGACGGAGGAGACGCAGCACGCATCCGCATATGCGCAGGCACGACAGGCGCAGCAGGCGCACGAGGCGCAATGGGGAGTCGACCAGGGCCTCGGGCAGCATTCCAAGGACCAGCTCGACCCATTCGAGCCGCAGGTTTCGCAAGAGGCAGAGTCGCAGGCTCAGCCCTGGGCACAACAGCAAGGACGGCAGTCGGCGTATAGACCGAGTTTCGGCGACCTCGAGGCGACGAGCCGCTATGCGCGCGAGAGCTACGGGTCGAGTCGCAAGAAAGGCTCCTTCACGGTAAACCCTGCGGGTCATTCGGGGAAGTCGATGTTCGATCGGCGTCCCAACGTCGACCGCACGCCAAGCAGTCACAGGAGCTCCAGTTCGAAGCTGCCAAACATATCGCCTAAGATCATCGCCATCATCGCTGCGATATTTGTCATCGTGATACTCGTGAGCCTCTTTAACTCTTGCGGTCAGCAGGGCGATGCAGATGCGGGCCAAACGCAGGGCGCCACGGCTTCCGTCGCAAAGCAGGCGTCTTTGCCTACACCCATCATGTCCGAGAGTTCGGGCATCACCATGCATTCTGCCGTCGCGATGGAGGACCTGACCGAGGTCCTGATTCACAACGCTTCCTATGCCTATGCAAACGAAATCACGACGCAGCTCAAAGAGGCCAAGAACACGGACATCATCGCGGCACACGGAACGGGACGCGTGGCTTCCGAGCAGCCCACGGGTGATAAGTGGATGACGGGCGAGTTCATCCGCTGCTTCAGAGAAGGCAACGCCGGCCCCGTCATGAGCGCGATCGACTGCGGCGGCCCCGTGGGGGCGACGGTGTATGCGCCGGTTACGGGAGAGGTTATCCTCGTCAAGCAGTACAAGCTCTATAACGAGATCGATGACTATCGCATACATATCCGTCCCGAGGGGCGCCCCGACTTGGACGTGGTGCTCATTCATCTGACTGACGTGACGGTGAAGGCTGGAGACAAGGTGACGGCGGGCGTGACGCCCATGGCCAAGATCCGCGATGTTTTCCAGTATCTTGGCGATTCGATGCAGCTCAAAAACTATACGGCCGAAGGCGATAACGGCAATCACACGCACATTCAGGTCAATAACGCCAATCATCCCGAATATACGGCGCTTGATGAGCTCAAGCCGCAGCCCGTGACGCCGAGCGAGCCGAACGCACAGGCTACCAGTGGTGCGAGTACGCCAACCACCGACGCATAGCTGAAGTTTTTTCGACTTCCTTCTTTACGAACGGGGCAAGTTTCTGTAGTATTGCTTTCGCTGTTGACGCGGGGTTGTAGCTCAGCTGGTTAGAGCGCCGGCCTGTCACGCCGGAGGTCGCGGGTTCGAGCCCCGTCAATCCCGCCAACATCAGAATTTCGAGAAGCCGCTTTCGAGCGGCTTTTTTTATTGTAGGTTTCCGCATCGCGGCCACCACGCCGCAATTCGTGGCATTTGCGAGAGCCATCGCCAAGTAATGTGTGCTGGTGGTTGAGCCGATGGCCACCACGCCGCAATTCGTGGCGTTTCTGGGGTTATAGGACAAAACGTGTTGATGATTTCAGGGCTATGTTTCAAAAAGTGTGTCCGGCGGGACATCACTGACGGTACCTCGTCGGCATGTGAAACTCGTTCCAGTCGATGGCCTTCCCATACCTCTCCGGGCTTCCATCCGAATGCCGGCCCTCGCCCGAGACGGTTGCGAAAAGCCCGTCGACGTCTTCGTCCCTCGGCATGCGGCGCAGGATCTCCGCCGGGCTCTCGGGCTCTTCGGTGTGCATGTAGCACCACCACATGACGGCCTTCACGCGGTGCAGCAGCGGCAATCCCCGATGCAGCCTGAGCATCTCCCTCAGTTGCGCGTTCAGGCTCTCGATCGGGTTGTTGGTGGAATCCCAGCGCCCGCCGCGCTCCCTTTGCATCTCGATGAATGTGAAAAGCGTCCCTTCCTTCACCAGGCGGTTGAGGCTTCCCCTGGCCCGCCGCAGCCTCTCGTGCGTGTAGACCCTCCTGCCGTCTTTCACCGTGAACTCCTTCAGGAACTCGCTCCAATCGGAGCACCACTGCGCGTAGTCGACGAGCCACTCCCTCATCGCGTCCTCGTCTTTGGCCCTCGTCAGGCGGTTCGCGATGCCCAGGAGCTCGCGGCCGCACTCGAGCTTGGGACTCTTGGTCGTGTAGCGCTTGACCTGGCGCGCGGCATGCACGACGCAGCGCTGTATCCTGGTGCCGGGCCATACGGTGCGCGCCGCCTTCGCGAGCCCGGTGGATCCGTCCGACACCACCAGCATCGGAGCGGGTATCCTCATCATCAGCGCCGCCCAGGAGCTCGAGCACTCCCTTTGCGCCAGGTGCCATGCGATCACGTGCTCCTTGGAGCGCGCGACGAGCACGACGGCGTCGTGGGAAAACCAGATGCCGTCGAGAAAGACCGTGTCGAAGACCTCGCCGGTGAAAGGGGCGATGGGCCAAAGCTCCCAGAACCCGGCGCACTTTCGCCAGAAGGTCGACCTGCTGTATCCGAGATCGGCGATCGACCTCTTGGAGAGGATCCAGGCAAGGAAGGCCCGGAGCAGCTTGGCGGCGTTGTCAATCCTTCTCGTCTTGGAGGCACCGCACGACTTGCACCGCCAGCGCTTGGTCCCTGCCTTCGTGTATCCGTTCCCCTTCATCTCGCTTCCGCAAACGTCGCATCTCGGGCTACTCAAGGCGTCATCCTGTCCACTAGGCAACTTTTCCCTTCGGAAAGCTTGCCTGAACAGGCACGTCAAGAGGAAAGCGGACACACTTTTTGAAACACCTTCGAGTTGGGCGATTCCAACTCAAGGACCTGATTTGCTTGTGTTCAACTGGGGTAACGGGTCTTATTCGGACACACTTTTTGAAACATAGCCCTGATTTCATCTGTTTCTCCAGGTGAGAGTGCGTAAAAGTGCCTTCAAAGTTGTCTGCGTCCAATTATGAGGGTGGACAAAACGTGTTGATAGATTCAAGCATATCCCCAGATCAGGTGCCATAAAATCCCTCTGAAAGTTGCCCGTGTTTGAATTACGGGCATGAACAACATCAAATGCCCTGTGTGCGGGGGCAAGATGGTACGGAACGGCAAGACTGCTGCAGGATCGCAGCGTTGGCTTTGCAAGTCTTGCAGGGCGACCACCACGCACAAACTAGATAACACCGCAAAGCAGCTAAAGACCTTCCTCAAATGGCTTCTCTCGAACGAGCGCCAGGCAGACATGGCCGGTGGCGGCCGTACGTTCAGACGCAAGTGTTCAAAGTTCTGGAGCATCTGGCCGCTGGCTCCGATCACAGGGGAGGTCCACCATGTCGTCTTCGCAGATGGCATCTATCTGGCCCGCAACGTCGTCGTCTTGATCGCCTGCACCCAAGAGCATGTGATCGGCTGGTATCTCGCGCGTTCGGAGAACTCGAGGTCATGGGCTGCCCTCATGGGCAAGATACCCCCGCCGGATGTCGTGGTCTGCGATGGCGGCACGGGATTCGAGAAAGCGCGCAAGAGGGTATGGCCGACAACCCGCGTCCAACGCTGCACCTTCCATGCTTTTTGCCAAGTCAGGGCGCAGACGACGTCACGTCCCAAGCTGCAAGCCGGAGTCGAACTCTACGGATTGGCCAAGGAGCTGCTCGCGATCAAGGAGGTGGCTTCAGCATTGGCCTGGCTTGAAGCCTATAGCGCATGGTGTTCCAGGTGGGAGGGTTTCCTCGCCGAAAGGACCCTCGATGAGGAAAGCGGACGGATGCGCTGGACGCATGAGAGGCTGGTAACGGCGAGGAACGGCTTGAACAGGCTCGTGAGCAAGAACCTGCTGTTCACCTTCCTGGATCCAGAGCTTACCTGCGACGGGCCAATCCCGAGCATGAACAACAAGATCGAGGGAGGAATCAACGCACAGCTCAGACGCATGCTGAGAGACCATCGAGGGCTGAGTTTGATGAGAAGGGCGAAGGCTATCTTTTGGTGGTGCTATGTTCATACGGAAGTCCCGCTTCCGGCAGCTGAGATTCTGAAAACCATGCCTACGGATGACGATATAGAGGAACTGTGCAGGCAAGTATCGACAGAATCTCAGAGAACCGATGGTCCTGAAGAGTGGGGCGATGGGCTAGTCTGGGCAGAACTCAGGCATGCTCTCCCATGGCGCGCCGAATGGGATTAGCCATCAACACGTTTTGTCCTATAACCCCGTTTCTGCCAAGCGATGTGCTCCCGTGGCCACATCGCCGACCACCATGCCACATAACGAGGCACTTATCGGAGCCCTTGCCAAGTGATGTGCGTCGGTGACCATGCGAAGGGACCATAACGTTATGGCTTGAGGCGCCTGCGAAGGCCGCCGCCAAGCTATGGGCACGCCCGAGAGGTACAATGCATATCGTTCGGGCGTTATCTATGTCATAAGCTATATGGCATCTTGAACAAGTGCCCTCAAAGGAAGGTCTTCCTGTGGTTCTTTCACGCCGAACGTGGCTTTCGTTCGCTTTTCTTGCCGCAGTGCTGGCACTCTATATCTACGGCGTTATCTCGGCGAGTCAGATTCCCGCAGAGGTCGTTGCCGTGGCGCTTCCGCTCGACTTCATGGTCGGGATACCCCTGGCGTTTTATCTCGTCGTCTTGCGTCCGAAGAAGATGACGCCTCTGGCAGTGCTTTCGGTCATCTGGTTGGGGTACGGCCTGAGTGCGTTTGCGCTCGGCTCGCTAGCTGCCGGCATCTTGCCCGTATTGCTCGCGGCCCTCTTCCCGGTGGAAGTTGCGATTGCCGTTAGGGAGATTCTTCATCTCGCATGCTTGTTCAGAGGCGCGAAGACGCAGAGCGCAGACCCGCTGGAGTGGTTCTACGTGGTGACATGCTATCTGGTGCGCAGAGAGCTGCCTGCGCGCATGATGGCAGCAGAACTGGGCGTTTGGTATTACGCGTTGCTTTCCTGGCGCAAGAAGCCGAGCGTTGAAGCGGGCGACAAGGCTTACAGTTATCACAACGCAGGCGGTTACATGAGCATGATGCTGGGGCTTGGGCTGGCCTTTCCGGTCGAGATTGTCGCCATGCACATGCTCCTCTCGCAATGGAATGTGGCGGTCGCGATGGTCGTGACGCTGTTCTCTCTCTATGCCGCTGTCTGGCTTGTGGGTGATGCAAGGGCGCGTGTCCTGCGTCCGGTGGTTCTGGGGAAAGGCGAGCTGCGAATCGAATGCGGCATTCAGATGAAGGGGACGATATCCCTGAGCGGCATTGCAAGCGTGAGCTGCCATGAGCCTGCGGATATCGACAAGTCCGATAGGCTGAACTACGGCACCTTCTACCAGGCAAACGTGTGGGTTGTGACGCATGATCCCGTTGAGGTGCGGACCCTTTTGGGGACGAAGAGGCCCCTCGCAATCGGGCTGAGCCTGGATGATCCGAAAGGGTTCATCCAGGAGTTTTCCCAAGCAGCAAACGGCCCTTACCAAGGAGAATCATGACAAGTCCCACGCTGGCAAGTTTCACTGCGACAGACGGCACCGGCTTGTGGGAGGTGACGAGCGCGGGCATACGCGTGAACGGCGAGCTGTATCGCTTCACTGACCGTTCCTTCGTGGTCTGCGCGGTGACGCCGGGCCGTACCGAGCGCAGCACGAACCTCATCGAGGAGGAGGACGATGGCTTCGGCGACCTTGCCGCGCTTGCCGTACTCCAGGAGACGGGCGGCCTCACCGACGCCGCTTTGGCACGCTGGGCACTTGGTGGTTCGAGCGTGCGGGTCGAGACCGACAAACGGGAGATTTGCGGAAACGCCCAGCTCACCATTGGCGGTCTGCAGCGTCCGCGCAAGCGCGACTGCTCCTTGCGCTACCGCGAGGATGGTCGGTGGATACAAGCCGATGAGATTCGGGCCTTTGGCGACGCAGCCCACAAGGCGATTAACGCGTACCGTGAGAGATGGGGTGGGGTCTGATAGAAAGGCCGCTCGGGTCGATGGATGGCTCGCCGTTCAAGAGCCACGCCATACAAGAGAACCGAGACGGTAGGGACCCAATTGTCACCGTGTCTCGGTTCTAGTGGATTCAGTATAGCATCTACTTTAATCGATGGACAGCTCTGCGTTTGTCAACGAAAATGAGCGATTTCAGCTTGCGTCTGGTGGCGATGGACTTCTTCAGCTCTCGGAGCACTTGCGCATCCTTTGCGTTTTTCATTCGTTTTGAGTCGAATACGATGTGCGTGCTTTGCGACAGGGCTTTCTTGACGTTCTTGTCTACAACGGAAAGATGCGAGGACGTTGGAGATTTCATTTCGTAACGAATCCCATTAATGCGCACATCGGGTGTCTTGTTATATGCGACGTTGCTTTTTGGAATAAACTCCACGGTGTGACCCGCCCTGGCAAGTGCTTCGGCAGTCAGCAGCTCGTGAGGCCAGACCTCGCAAGCACCGTCGATGATGACTTTCCCATGCCGCTCATTCATGTATGGGATTATACGTGAGCAATGAGACGGGAAGGGTTGAACCTGTCGTATTACGAGATATGTATTTTGCTGGAAAGCTCAAAAGGTACTTGAAAGTGTGCCACCCTATTCAGTGAATTTCCAAACACGATTGAAAGTTTAGAAACCTCTTCAGGACATGAATCATCATTAGGCCGCTTGTCGAATGACCTTTCTTGATGTGCGAGCAATCCGCTATGGGCCGCAAAGCTTCCCGGTAGCAAAACGATCTCTGTTCCTCGGAATCGACATCGCAGCGCCATCGTCAACGGCTACAATATCCCTCACGACACCATCTCTCGCGAAAGGCGCAGACCCATGGCAAGCGTGCACGTCATCGACCATCCGCTCATCGAGGCCAAGCTCACGCACATGCGCGATCGCGATACGACCTCGCCTGAGTTCAGAATGCTCCTCAAGGAGATTTCCATCCTCATGGGCTATGAGATCACGCGCGATTTTCCCACCAAGCTACGCGAGGTCGATACGCCGATTTGCCGCGGTTCCTTTCCCGTTCTCAAGGATGACTTCTTCACCATCGTGCCCATCTTACGTGCCGGTCTCGGTATGGTCGACGGCCTGCTGGAGCTCATGCCCTTTGCCCACGTGGGTCATATCGGTCTCGTGCGAAACGAGCAGACGCACCTGCCCGAGGAGTACTACTACAAGATGCCCGAGGGCTACGAAAGCTCCGTCATCATGGTGGTCGATCCCATGTTGGCTACCGGCGGAAGCGCGGTCGACGCCATCTCGAGTCTCAAGAAACGCGGCTGTAACAACATCCGCCTCGTGAACTTGGTGGCCGCACCGCAGGGAATCGAAGCGGTGCGCGCGGCCCATCCCGATGTCGACATCTACGTCGCCGCCGTGGACGAGGGCCTGAACGAGGATGCTTACATCGTTCCCGGTCTGGGCGATGCGGGTGACCGCATCTTCGGCACGAAATAGGGAGGACCCATGGTTCACATGAGCGATGACGAATTCGAGGAACTTGTCCAGGAAGCGCTGGATGCTATGCCCGAGCAATTCATGGAAGACATGGAGAACGTCGCGGTGGTCATCGCCGACGAGCCCACCGAAGACGAGCTCAATCGTATCGATGACGATGGACGGCCGGCTGGCACCTGGTATGGCGAGGAGATTCTGGGCCTTTACAGCGGCGTGCCCCTCACCGAGCGCTACTACGATGACATGGATGGCGGCTTCCCGGACGTCATCACCATCTTCAAGGGTCCGCACGAGCGTTGCTTTTCCACGCGCAAGCAAATCGCCGAAGAGGTTCGCAAGACCGTCATCCACGAGATCGGCCATCACTTCGGTCTGGATGACGCGCGTCTCCACGAGATGGGGTATTAGAGCTTCAGTCCTCTCGGCCGCTGTTCCCTATGCCGTAATGAGGGTGCCGCCCTCGCCACGCAGGGCCTCTGCCGCGTGCTCGAGCGAGGCGATGAGGGCCCGACCGCCGGGATGCGCTTCGACGAACTCCACGCAAGCCTGCACCTTGGGCAGCATGCTACCGGGGGCGAACTGCCCCTGCTCGATGTACTCCCGCGCTTCGTGCACCGTCATTGCGTCGATTTCCTTTTGCTGCGGCGTGTTGAAGTTGAGGCATACCTTGTCAACGGCGGTGAGGATGACGAGGAAGTCCGCCCGGAGCTTCCAAGCCAGAATCGAGCTCGTGAGGTCCTTGTCGATGACGGCTTCGACCTCGGTGTAGAGGTCGTCGTTCTCGACGACGGGAATGCCGGCGCCTCCGCAGGCAACGACTACGTAGCCTGCATCCATGAGGTCGCGGATCTGGTCGATCTCGAGGATGTGCTGCGGGCGGGGGCTTGCCACGACGCGACGCCAACCGCGACCGGAATCCTCCTTGACCGGCACGTTCTCGGCTTTGGAGAGCTTCTCCGCCTCGTCCTTGGTCATAAAGGCGCCGATGGGCTTTTCCAGGTCCTTGAACGCGGGATCGTCATCGTCCACCACCACGTGGGTCACGACATCGACTACCGAACGCATGATATCGAACTCGTGCAACTGATTCATGAGGGCGCAGGTGAGCTGGGCACCGATGTATCCCTGGCTCATGGCGTTACAGTCTTGCAGCGGCATGAAGGGCACGTGGGCGGGATCATCGTCATGGGCCACCTCGAAGGCCTGGTTGATGATGCCGACCTGGGGGCCATTGCCGTGGGTGATGACGACGTTGATGCCCTCCTTGATCATCTTGGCAATGAATTTGGCGCTATCGGCAATATGGGCGCGCTGCTCCTTGGGGTCATCCCCCAGGGCGTTTCCACCCAGGGCGATGACGACGCGCTTGCCCATCAGATCGGTCTGGTTCATGGTGCACCCCTCTCTGAGGTGAATTAGTCTCCGAAAAATATACTCCATTCTCCTTGTCATTTCGACCGAAGGGGCCGAAGGCGCTCCCCTTGTCATTTCGACCGGGATGCCGGGCTATAGCATGCATTATTCCCGCTTATTGACAGGTGCAACCGACGGTTGCGGCCGATAAAATGCAAATTGACTACGAGAGATGCTAGTGCAACCAGGGCGTAAACCGTATGTTTGGCGAGAGGAAAACGCATGACACCAAAACGAAGGGAACCACGCATGAACGTCGAAATCGCGCAGCGTCTTGCAGCCATGCGTCGCGAGAAGGGCTATAGCCAAGAGGAGCTTGCCAACAGACTCGGGCTCTCGCGTCAGGCCGTTTCGAAATGGGAACGGGCCGAGTCATCGCCCGACACGGGGAACCTTATCGCGTTGGCCGATCTCTACGGTGTGACGCTCGATGAGCTCGTACGCGTAGATGTCGACATCGCCGACGATGTCCGCTTCGAGGAGGCGGACAAGGAAACGACGGTCGAAGTAACCGCTGAGACGATCACGGCGGCAGCCGAAAGTGCAGCGGCGACAGCGGCCCGTGCTGAGGCGGCTGCACGGGTGCACGAGCTGAAGGACGAGCTGAAGGACGCCGTGGCGCAGGCAGCGGCCGATGCACAACCCAAAGCGCCCGATACGCCGCAGCCGCCACCGCCCGATCCAAAGACGCGCTATGCACCGCAGGCTCCAGAAGGTTCGCCAACATCCGGACACCCTGCACGCAGCCCCTGGGCGACATTTCCGTATCCTATCGCCTGCGTAATCATCTATTTGGTCATGGGCTTCGTTTTTGGCTGGTGGCATCCTGGTTGGGTGGTCTTTCTCACCATTCCCATCTATTACTGGATAGTGCGTGTTGTCGAGGATGACCCCAATTGGCGTGCATCCCATGATGACACGTTTTCGAGGGGCTGATGATCATGACACGATTGACCAATTCCTCATATGTGAAGATAGGCCTTCTTGTGCTCCTGGCCATCGTGCTGTGCGGTGGTATCGTTAGTTGCTCCGCGCGCTGCACGCCAAGCTACGACTTCGACTATTCCTACGACGATGTCACCATGCGCGAGACTGGCGCGGGTTCTGTCGCCGGTGCGGATGTTCAAAACGTCGCCATCGCCTGGGCAGCTGGCTCTGCGATCGTCACCGTTTGCGACGATGCCGAGACGAATGGCGAGGTGGTCTTTACCGAGACGGGTTCGGCCGTACGCAGCCATCCTCTGCGCTGGACCTGCGAGAACGGTACGCTCTATATCAGTTATGACAGCCTGAAAAACGGCATCTTCGGTTGTTCGAGCTTTGGCTCCAAGCAGCTTGAGGTCAAGATTCCGCGTAGCGTCGCACAGGCGCTCGTTCGCTTCGAGCTCGATGTTGCTTCGGGTGATTACACGGTCGAGGGTCTGACATGTCAGACTGTGAAACTCGGCATCGCTTCCGGTACCGTTGAGGTGACCGATGCGGTTGTCCAGAATCTCAAAGCCGACATTGCGAGCGGACGCGTTGCCTTGGCCGGTGATTTCACCGATACGCTTGATCTGAAAATGGCCAGCGGCGATGTCAGCATTTCGACTAGGCAGTGTCCCAAGAGCGGAAAGCTGGACATCGCGAGCGGCTCGGCAAACGTTACGCTTCCAGGCCAGAGCGCTTTCGAGCTCTCCTACGATGCCCTGTCGGGTCGAGTTGATAGCGATTTTTCCGTGCGATCGGGCACGCCCTATGCCGGACCGCCCAACTCAAACGGAAGCACTGTCTACGGTGATGCGAGTGCCGAGGTCACGGGACGCTTTGACGTGGATATGGCAAGCGGAAACCTTGCCTTCCGCAAGATGTAGGTCGACCGCTAGAAGTCGATGCCGTGCCAGCCGATGCCCTCGTCGCGCCAGCCCATGTCGATGAGGACGTCGCGCTCGCCCCAGTCAGTCGTGTAGTGATGATTGTTTGAGAAGGCGTTGGGATTGTATACGCGATAAACCGGCACGCGCTGCTCGGTGTCGGCATACCAGCCAACGCCTTCGTCGTTCCATCCCGCATATATGAGGACGGCGCGCTCGATTTCGCTTGTCGTGTAGTGATGCTCGCCCGCATTGGGGTTGTAGAGGCGGAACACAGGGGTGCCCCATGAGGGAGCGGTCCACGCAATGCCTTCGGGCTTCCAGCCGCGCCACATGAGGTCGTTACGCTCTTCGACGCTTGCCGTATAGAAGTGCTCACCCGAGTTGGGGTTGTACATGCGGTACATGGTTTGGCCCTGATCCGTTGGATTGGGGTCTGGCTGCGGCTCGGGATCGGGAATCGGTTCGGGGTCTGGTGTGGGCTCGGGTTTGGGTTCCGGCTCGGGATCGGGCTTTGGCTCGGGCTTGGGCTCCGGCTCTGGATCGGGCTTGACGGCGGTGGGGTCGGGAGCAACCGTGAACTTCGCATTTGCCGAACCGGTGATGGAGACAATGTCGATGGCATGTTCGCCTTCGGTCAGCGTCTGGAGATATGAGGGTTTGAGCGCGACGATTGTCGAGCCCTCAGTGACCTCGTAATTTGCGGCATCAACGGAGGTGCCGTCAACCTTCACGCTCTCGAAGAGCAGGATATTCGCATCCGAGCGAAGCGAGAAGCCGTCCTTGGAGCCTTTCGTCCAGGTGACCGCCGTCTCGTCGGTGATGACGGGAGCCTCGACCGCGGGCTTGAGGTTGGTATATGTGTCTGCAATACCTTGGCGGTCGGTATAAATCTGCTCCGAAGTATAGGTTTCGCCTGTTGTTGCAGATTGCCATTCGCTTTCCGGAAGCTTGCTCTCCTCACTCGTGAAACGGAACTTGTCGCCAAGCTTTACGCGGACGAGGGAATTGCAGTTGGAGAAGATGCCTCTCATATCCGAACATGCGCTCGTATCAAAACTTGACAGGTCAACGGCAACAAGGGAGGTACAACCAGCGAACATACCGCCCATGCGCATAAGATTTGAGGTATCAAACGACGAGAGGTCAACCATGAGCAGGGAGCTGCAAGCGGAGAACATACTGCTCATGTTGGATGCGTCGGTCGTGTCGAGATTGGATAAGTCGACGGTGACGAGCGAGGAGCACCCGCGAAACATGCCGCCCAGGCTGCCGGCGTAGATGCCATCGGCAAGCTCGACGCTTGTGATGCTAGCGGCCTGCGCTTGCCATGGTGCGTTGCCAGAAATGCTCAGTGTTCCGCTTTCCCCGTTGACAGGCCAAATCTTCAGCTTGCCGGTATCGTCGATCTGCCAGAGAAGGTCACCGTAGGCTTGGGCGTCGGTTGCCTCCTGGGCGATAAGGGGTGCATCGTGGTTCTTTGCCTGCTCTGGTGTCGCAAGCGCCATCGTCGGCATAAAGGTTGCCGCGAGTGCCAACGCAAGAACATATGCTCCGATTCGTTTTAACGTGCCCATACTCATCATCTGCTCCTTTTGCCGATGAAACCCGAGGATCGAGATTTCTCGACGCTACTCACTTTGCTCGCTCCACTCGAAATGACAAAGGGGTCAATGTCATTCCGACCGAAGGGGCCGCCAGGCCCCGGAGCGGAGGAATCTCTCCACTCCATTGTTAACTCATCGACTGATGCCGTGCCAGCCAACGCCTTCGTCCTGCCAACCGATGGAAAGCAGGATGTCACGCTCGCCGACATCTGTCGTGTAGTGGTGGTTATTCGAAAAGGCATTGGGATTGTATAGGCGATACAGTGGCGTGCGATATGCGGTGTCGGAGTACCAGCCGATGCCCTCGTCATTCCAGCCTGCCCAGATGAGGGAGTCGCGCTCTTCGACCGAAAGCGTGTAGTGGTGCTCGCCAGCGTACGGGTTGTAGAGACGATAGACGGGGTCACCCCATGCCGGAGCGGTCCAGCCCACGTCCTCGCCGCGCCATCCGCACCAGATGAGGTGGTCTCGCTCCTCGATGCTCGACGTGTAGAAATGCTCGCCGGAATTGGGGTTATAGAGGCGGTACATCGGATAGCCCTCGTTGCTTGGCGGCTGCCAAGGATCATCAGGGCCAGATGGGTTATCCGGTCCCGGCGGAGTTGGACCGGAATCATCGGGATTATCGGGGCCCGGTGGGGTCGGGTCGTCTGGTCCCGGGTTGACGCTTGGGTCGTCACCAACCGTGAAGGTCGTGCTTGCCGCGCCCGTGGCCGAGACGATCTCGAGCGTGTGCTTGCCATTGGGAAGCGAGACAAGGTAGTCGCGCTTGAGGGTGACGATGGTCGACCCCTCGCGCAAATCATACTTGCTCGATTCGATCACTTTACCATCGACTTTTACATGCGTGAAAATGATAAGAGGTGCGCTCGAGCGGAACTCCGCCCCGCTTGTCATGCCCCGATGCCAGCTTGCGTTCGCGCCAGCTGTGATTGTGGGGACTTCGTCCTTGATGTCGTGGCGTTTGGCGTAGGTGTCCGCGACGCCCTTGCATTCGGTGGCGATTTGATGCGAGCTGTAGATCTTCTGCGTGGATGCCGCCTGCCAGAACGCCTTGGGAAGCTCGCTTGCTGTTCCCACGAAGACGAACTTCTCGCCCAGGGTCAGCTTGTCGAGCGCCTCGCACCCTTCGAAAATGCCGTCCATGACGGTGACCTTGGAGCTATCGATGCTCGAAAGGTCAAGTTTCGCGAGCTTGGAGCAGCCGGAGAACAGCGCGCCCATGTCCGTAACGCCGGGAGTGGCCACGTCGGTAAGATCGATTGAGGTCAACTGCAGGCAGTCCGAGAACATGCCATGCAAGGAGGTGAGCTTTGTCGTGTCGATGCCGGTAAGCGTAGCCGACTCAAGGGCGGAGCAGCCTGCGAACGTGGAGCCCATGCTCTCGACGTTGGCTGTGTCGATGGTGGAAAGGTCGATGGAGGGAAGCGAGCTGCATCCCTTGAACATCGAGTCCATGTTCGTCACGTTGGCAGTCTTGAAGCCCGTGAGGTCGGCGGAACGCAGTCCCGAACAATCCTCGAACAGGCTACTCATGTCACGGACGTAGACGGTGTTGATGTCGGCCAGGCCAAGGGACTCGACCGATTCCAGCGCTGCGCATCCCTTGAACATCGAGTTCATGTTCGACAAGCTCGAAGTGTCCAGTCCGGAAAGCGACGATGCACGGAGGCTCACACAGCCCTCGAACATCGAGCTCGTATCCGAAACGCCGTCAAGATTGATATGCGTGACTCCTGATGCGTCAACCGAGGGCAGACGCGTGCATCCTTTGAACATGGCGTTCATGTTCCTGAGATACGTCGTGTCGGCATCGCTGGCGAAGATGAGTGATGCGAAGGCGCTGCATCCCTCGAACATCGAGCTTACGTCCATGGCTCGCGCAAGGTTGTTGTGCGAGAGGTCAAGCCCGCTGAGTGAAGTGCATCCCTTGAACATGGCATTCATGTTCGACGCACTGCTCGTGTCAAGGCCCGCGATGTCGACGGCGGAGAGCGAGGTGCATCCCTCGAACATCGAGCTCATGTCCGTTACACCCGAAGTGGCGACTCCTGCAAAACTCAGGGTCCTGAGCGAGGTGCAGCCTTTGAGCATGCCGCTTGTGCTCTTTGCAGCTGGTACGTTGAGGTTCGAAATATTCAGCGACATGAGCGAGGTACAGCCCTCGCACAGGCTTTCGAGGCTCGTTGCCTCCGGGATGTTCAAACCGGAAAGACTAAGGGTGGCAATCGAGGAGCAATCCTTGAACATGCGAGCCATGTTTCCCACGCTCGCCATGTTAAAACTTGCCAGCTCGACCGAAGTGAGTGCAGCGCATCCCTCGAACATCGAGCTCGTGTCGATGATGTTTGCGGTGCTCAAGTTGGGCAACATGAGCGAGCTGAGCGATGAACAGCCCTTGAACATGGAGTTCACGAGGGTGAGCTGGGTGGTGTCGAAACTGGAGAGGTCGAGCTGCGTGAGCTTGGCACAGCCCTCGAACATCGAGCTCATGGACATGGCTGCCGAGGTCGAGAGACCGCGGACGTCGAGCCTTGGAAGCGAAGCACAGTCCGCGAACATACGCGTCATGTTCGATATGCGCAAGGTGTTGAGATTCGAGATATTGAGCGAGGTGAGCGATGCGCAGCCATCGAACATGGCCTCCATGTCCGAGACAAGCGTCGTGTCGAAGTGCGAGAGGTCGAGCTGCGTGAGCTTCGCGCAACCCCTGAACATCGAACCCATTTCAAGGACTTTTGCGGTATCGAAGTTCGAGATATCAAGTGTGGTCAGGGAGGCGCACCCATCAAAGAGATTTGCCATGCACGTGACGAAGGACGTGTCGAGGTTGGAAAGGTCTAGCGTCGTGAGCGAGGAACAACCAGCGAAGGTGGAGCGCATGCTGGTGGGGTTGGCACCCGCCAGGCCCGACAGATCGAGGGACTCGAGGGCGGCGCAGCCCTCGAACATCGAGTTCATGTACTTTGTGTTTTGAGCATGGAATCCGCCAAGATCGAGTGACGCAAGTGAGGTGCAGTCTTTGAACATGTCACTCGTGGCGCTGATGTTCTGCAGGTCATGGGTGGAGAGATCGATTGACTCGAGTGATGAGCAGCCTGAAAACATGCCGTCCGTCGCCCATGCACTAGACGTATCGAGTCCCGATAGGTCAATGGACGTCATGGCCGAGCAGCCAGCAAATAGCCCCCGAACCCTGCCCTCGGTTTTGACGCCGGGTTCGATGACGGCAGAGGTGATCTTGGCGGCGTGTGCCCTCCAAGGTGAGATCTCAGTCCAAGGCGCAGTTCCATCCATCTCCCCCAGCGTGCCGCTATCACCGCTCGTGGGGCGGATGGTGAGCTTGCCCGAGCCGTCGATGACCCACGAGCATGTCCCGCTCGTACCCCGGGCGATGTCGGCGGCCTGTGCGGTGAGCGGAGCGTCCTGGGTGGGCGCAGCAATGGCTGTCACCGGCATAAATGCGGTGATGAGGGCAATGGAAGCGAAGGCTGCGATGATCCTCCGCATGGTTGTCATGACGTGGCTCGTGGGCATTGCCGAACCTCCTCATGGTGCAGTAGTCCGAGAGGAGATATTGTACGCCCGATTTGCCCGTCATGCGGGAGCTATTGCCCGACCGTGCGCAAGTGCTAGGTGGAGGGATATTGCGCTATCCTATGGCCCATGCAATTTGCGACACCACAAAAACACCTCGGCCCGCGCACCTTCTTGGCGTGCGTGCTCGTCATCAACGCGTCGTTCATCCTCGCCATCGACATGTATGTGCCGGCATTGCCCCTCTTGCTCGAGGAATTCGACACCAGTGCATCATTTCTCAACCTTACGATGTTCATGTTCATGCTTGTCTCGGCATTTGCCATTCTCGTCGCGGGGCCGCTTACGGACAAGTTTGGCCGCAAGCCCATCCTCATTGTGAGCTGTGCCGTCTTTGGCGCTTCCTCCATCGGCTGCGCGCTTTCGACTTCGGTGCTCATGCTCACGGTCTTCCGCGTCGGCCAGGCTATCGGCTTTGGCTTGGTCGAGACGGACGTGACCGCGATGATCAAGGACGCCTACACCGACAAGGACCTCAAGTTCGCGATGTCGCTCCTGCAATCGCTCGTGATTGTCGGACCGGTGCTCGCTCCGTTTCTGGGCACGCTACTGCTCGCCATAGGTGGCTGGCGCGAGATTTTCGTCGCTCTTGCCGTTATGGGCATTATCGGGCTGGTTATCGCGCTCGTCATTAGCGAGACCATGCACGCGGATCATCGCCTTGCCGCCGGTGTTGTTCCAGCCTTGCGCGACATGATGATGCGCGTGCGCTCGCTGCTCTCCAAGCGTTCGTTTACCGCCATGGCGCTGATTGTGGGTGTCGCAGGCCTGGCATATATGGGTTACATAGCCGTGGCCTCGTATATCCTGCTCGATGACTTTGACTCGGGATATGTGATATACAACCTCGTCTATGCGGGAATCTGTGGCGTGAGCGTGCTTGCGCCTTTTGTGTACCTGCGCATTTCGAAGATGATGAGCCCCCGCGCGCTCACGGTCCTGTGCGCCGTGCTCGGTTTGGTGGCAGCTGCGTTCATGGCCGTATTTGGCATCTGGGGCCCTTTTGCATTCTTCTGCTGTTTCGTGCCCTACGCTCTCATGGAGGGCATCATTCGTCCACATGCCTTCGTGGTGTTGCTCGACCAACCTCCTGACCAAGTCGGGTCGGCCAGCGCTTTTGCCAATTTCGTGTACACGATGCTTGGTGCTGCGGGCACCGTCGTCATGACCTTGCCATGGACGAGCTATGTGGGCGGCCTGGCCATCGTCATGGGCGCCTGCTCCATCATCATGCTTGCGCTTTATGCGTGGGGTCTGCGCAAGTAACCACAAGTCGTTACCCAAATGTACCTTTGCGGCCCTTCCGCTGTGCTATCGTGAATCCTGTTTTTGGAGAGTGGAATGATGGGAAGAGCAATGAAGATTCTTGTAACGGGTGGAGCGGGCTTCATCGGGAGTCATACAATCATCGAGCTCATCGAAGCTGGTCATGAGCCCATTGCCTACGACAACCTGTGCAACGCATCTCCGGTTGTCTTCGACCGTATCAAGGCCATCACGGGAGTCGACGTCCCCTTTATCGAGGGTGATATCCGCGATGAGGCAAAGCTGCGCGAGGTCTTCGCCGAGCATGACATCGACTGCGTGATTCACTTTGCCGGCCTCAAGGCCGTGGGCGAATCGGTCGAAAAGCCCATCGAGTACTACGACAACAATGTTGGCGGCACGGTCAAGCTGCTCGAAGCCATGCGCGATGCGGGCTGCAAGAACATCATTTTCTCGAGTTCGGCTACGGTTTATGGCACGCCGCAGGAGCTGCCCCTGACCGAGGATATGCCCAAGGGCGAGGCGACCAATCCTTACGGGCGCACCAAGTCCATGATCGAGGATATCCTCGCCGATGTGCAGCATGCCATCCCGGACATGAACGTCGTCCTGCTGCGCTACTTCAACCCCATCGGCGCGCATCCGTCGGGCACCATGGGCGAGGATCCTTCTGGCATCCCCAACAATCTCATGCCCTACATTACGCAGGTTGCCGTGGGCAAGCTCGAAAAGCTCGGCGTCTTCGGCGATGACTACGACACGCCCGATGGTACTGGCGTGCGCGATTACATCCACGTCATGGACCTTGCAAGCGGGCACGTCGCAGCGCTCAAGGCGATTAAGCCCGAGGGTGGTCTGTATATCTACAATCTGGGGACGGGCAACGGCACGAGCGTTCTCGAGCTTGTGCACGCCTTCCAAGATGCGACCGGTGTCGAGGTTCCCTATGCTATCAAGCCGCGCCGAGCGGGAGATATAGCAGCTTGCTATGCCGATTGTAGCAAGGCGGCCAATGAGCTCGGCTGGCGAGCTCAATACGACATCGCGGACATGTGCGCGGATTCGTGGCGCTGGCAGCAGGCCAACCCCAATGGGTACAGGAGCTAATCCAAGCATCATGCTCGGGCTTGTCAGGACATACTTCATGCGCTTCACGCCCCTGTTTATAGGGGCGTTCGTTCTTACGGCCATCCGCGTTGGCTGTGACCTCATGATTCCCAACCTCATGAGCGAGGTCATCGACGCGGGCGTCGCGAGCAACGACGTGCCCTACATCTTCCAGACGGGCGGCGTCATGCTGCTCTGGGCGCTCGGCTGCGTCGTCGCCGATATCGCGGCGGGTTTGTGCGCCGCGCGCGCGTCCATGGGGTTCGGGCGCAACTTGCGCAGCGCCGTCTACAAGCGTGTCACCGCGTTTAGCTTGCGCGAGATCGGCGAGTTCGGCACTTCCTCGCTCATCACGCGCACGACCAACGATATCCAGCAGCTTGAGCGCTTCGCGTTGATGACCATGACCATAGCCATGATGGCACCCATCATGTTCGTCGGGGCTGCGCTCATGGCGTTTCAGAAGAGCGTCGAGCTCTCGATAGCCGTGTTTGCGGCCATTCCCGTCATGGCCATCATCGTGGCGATTGTGATGAAGTTCACCGTTCCGCTCCTGCGCTCTCTCCAGGCTCGTATCGACGACCTCAATCGCGTCACTCGTGAGGGGCTCACGGGCATTCGCGTCATCAGGGCGTACAACAAGGAGGATTTCGAGGAGAGACGCTTCTCGATTGCCAACAAGGTGCTCGCTGACACCAACGTCTCCGTCGCGCGTCGCATGTCGGTGCTCATGCCGCTCATCGGCTTCGTGCTGGACCTCGTGATTATCGTCATCGCCTGGGTTGGCGGTCACCTCGTCGATCTGGGCAGTTTCCAGGCGGGTGATCTGATGGCGATCATCCAATACGCCATGATGCTGCTCATGTCGGTCATGATGCTCTCGATGATCTTCATGATCTGGCCGCGCGCGCAGGCTGCCGCCGAGCGCGTGACGGCCGTGTTGCAATGCGAGCCGACCGTGCACGATCCCGACACCGCCGAGCGTATGGAGGTTCCCACATCCGCCCATGCGCATTCCATGCGCTTCGAGGATGTCAGCTTCAGTTTCGAGGGTGCCGAAGAGCCCACGCTCGATGGCATCAGCTTCGAACTCGAAGCGGGCAAGACCTATGCGCTCATCGGGGCGACGGGTTCGGGCAAGAGCGTGCTCGTCGATCTCATCGAGCGTTTCTACGACCCCACGAACGGCCGCATTCTGCTTGACGGCATCGATATCATGCGTATTCCGCAGGCGCAGCTGCGCGCGCTCATCTCGTATGCCCCGCAAAAGACCACGCTGTTCACGGGCACGATCGCCGACAACATTCGCTATGGCAATAGGAATGCCAGCGATGAGGAAGTCGCCGAGGCTGCGCGCGAAGCAGCGGCGTATGACTTCATCATGGAAAAGCCCGATGGCTTCGAGACGCAAATCACCCAGGCCGGTGGCGGCCTTTCCGGCGGGCAAAAGCAACGCATTGCGATTGCGCGCGCCCTCGCCAAGAAGGCGGGGCTCTACGTTTTCGACGATTCCTTCTCTGCGTTGGATCTTAAGACGGATGCCCAGGTTCGTGCCAACCTCAAACGGGCGACGAAAGGGGCCACGGTGCTCATCGTGGCACAGCGCGTCTCCGTTGCCATGGATGCCGACATGGTCATCGTGCTCGACGAGGGGCGGATCGACTCGATCGGTACGCACGAAGAGCTGCTTGGGGCGAGCGAGGTCTACAACGAAATCGTCGCTTCCCAGATCACGGACGAGGAGGCGAGTCGGTAGATGTCTCCGCAGCACAAAAATCCCATGGCGGGCAGCAGGCCTGGTCCCGGCCCTGGTCACCATGGCCCGCATGGTCCCCATGCCGCCATGCCGACGCAGAAGGCCAAGAACGCCAAGGGGACGTTTCGTCGCTTGCTCACGTTCATCAAGCCCGAGATTCCCAAAATCGTCCTCGTGCTCGTCTGTGCCATTATCGCCACGGTCTTCGACATATTCGCACCGCGCCAGTTGGGTTTGGCCACGACGGAGATATTCAGGGCCGGTGTCGCGATTGCCAATGGCGAGCCGGGTGCGGGCGTGAACTTCGATTTGCTTAGGGAGATCCTGCTCGTCCTTATCATCCTGTACGTTTGCTATCAGGTATTTACGTATCTGCAATCGTTCGTGATGGCGCGCGTGGCGCAGAACGTCGTCTATTCGCTGCGCCAGAAGACTGAGGAGAAGCTCAACCGCATCCCGTTGTCCTACTACGATTCGCATGCGAAGGGTGATATCCTCTCGCGCGTCGTCAATGACATCGACCTCATTTCGACGACCTTGCAAGATGGCATGACGCAGGCTCTCACGTCGGTCATCACGATCATCGGCGTCTTCGTCATGATGATGGTCATGAGCCCGCTCGTCACGATCGTCGCCCTATGCACGCTGCCCGTTTCCATCGCGCTCACGGCCGTTGTCGCAAAGCGCTCGCAGAGGTTCTTCCTCGCCCAGCAAACCGCGCTCGGCGTGCTGGATGCGCATATCGAAGAGACCTACGGCGGTCATACCGAAGTCAAGGCGTTTGCCCACGAGGAAGGCGCGATCGAGGACTTCGAGCGCATCAACGACGAGTACTTCGGTCATGCCTGGCGCGCGCAATTCGTTTCGGGTCTGATTCGCCCGCTCATGATATTCGTGGGCAACCTCGCCTACATCGCCATCGTATGCATAGGCGGCTGGCAGGCCGTTGTCGGTGCGCTCACCGTTGGCGAGGTGCAGGCGTTCACGCAGTACATGCGCAACTTCACGCGGCCCATCAGCCAGTTGGCGGGTATTATCAACACCTTCCAGGCAACGATTGCCGGCGCCGAGCGCGTCTTCGAGATTCTCGATCAGCCCGAGATGAGCGATGAGTCGGCGTTGCTCCCCGACACGACGCCACGCAGGGGACATGTGCAGTTCGAGCACGTGCGCTTTGGCTATGACCCGGAAAAGCCCGTCATCCATGATCTCTCCATTGACGTGCAGCCTGGTCAGATGGTCGCGATCGTCGGTCCCACAGGCGCGGGCAAGACCACGCTCGTCAACTTGCTCATGCGTTTCTATGAGATTGATGCGGGCGCTATTCTGCTCGATGGCCACGATATTCGCACCATCAAGCGCGACGAATTGCGCAGTCATATGGGTATGGTGCTCCAAGATACGTGGCTATTTAACGGGACCATTCGCGCCAACATCGCATATGGCGTCGACGACGCAAGTGACGAAGCCATCGAGCGTGCAGCGAGGGCCGCGCATGTCGACCACTTCATCCATACGCTTCCCGAGGGATACGATACCGTTATCAACGAGGAGGCATCCAACATATCAGCGGGGCAGCGCCAGCTCATCACCATTGCGCGTGCCCTGCTCGCGGACCCCGAGATCCTCATTCTCGACGAGGCGACGAGTTCCATCGACACGCGCACGGAGCGCCTCGTCCAGAGGGCGATGAACGAGCTCACGAGCACGCGCACGAGCTTCGTCATAGCGCATAGGCTCTCGACCATTCGCGATGCGGATTTGATCTTGGTGCTGAGGGACGGCGACATCGTCGAGATGGGCACGCACGAGCAGCTCTTGCTGCAAGACGGCTTCTACGCCGAGCTCTACAACTCGCAGTTCAGCGACTGCATCGACGAGGTGGATTACTAGCGCCGGGGAGGTGACAGGGGACGGATGAGACACATTGGACAGGTACATCTGTCTCATTGGGGCTTATGAGACA
The DNA here is from genome assembly GCA_025992705.1 of Coriobacteriaceae bacterium. NCBI lineage: Bacteria > Bacillati > Actinomycetota > Coriobacteriia > Coriobacteriales > Coriobacteriaceae > Coriobacteriaceae bacterium. The sequence continues at coordinate 2,133,152 of DAJPGJ010000001.1, read as the reverse complement.
GATGTACCTGTCCAATGTGTCTCATCCGTCCCTCCCTTAGCGTATAATGCGCACGCACGTTTGTTATTTCAGGTATGGGAGAGGCGCATTGATACGCGTAGCCGCATTTGACCTAGATGGGACGATTCTCGACGGAGAGTCGCCTCTCAAGCTCACGACGAGCCTGCTGCGCCATCGCCAGCTACCCATACACAAGGCCTTCCTCATGGGCATATGGGGTATTCGCTATCGTCTGCGTCTGCCGCTGGTCGAATCCACGCCACGAGAGCTCCTGTTCTCGGCGCTCACCGAGCCGACGGTCGAGGAAGTCGATGCCGAGATCATGGATGTCTTCAACAGGCGCATTCGCAAGCATATCCGCCCCGGTGCGATTCGCGAGATCGAGCGCTGCCGCGCTGAGGACATGAAGGTGGTGCTGGCATCCGCGTCCTTCAAACCCATCACGACGACTATCGTCGAGGAGCTTGGCTTTGATGGCCAGGTATCGACCATCATGGAGGAAAAGGATGGCCATTACACGGGACGGGTCATGGGCGTTCCCGTTCAGGGCCGCGAGAAATTGCGTCTGCTCGTACAGTTGTGTGATGACAAGTTTGGTCCGCATGGTTGGGTGCTCGAGCGCGCATATAGCGACCATTACAGCGATGTTCCCATGCTCGAGCATGCCAAGGAAGTTGTCGTGGTGGATCCGGACAAAAAGCTCAAGCGCATCGCCGAGCGCCGTGGCTGGAAAATTGCCGACTGGGATTCGTAACGATGGACGTGTCGCCCGTGAGGCTCGGCGAATTCACCGAGACAGTATGGAGTCGCGGACGCGAGCTCTATCGCGACTTGCCCTGGCGCAACACTTTCGATCCGTATGCGATCCTGCTTTCCGAAATCATGCTTCAACAGACGCAGGTCGCCCGCGTGCTTGGGCGCTGGGAGCAGTGGCTTGAAGCTTTTCCCACGGTTGCCGATTTGGCGATGGCGCCCCTGCCTCCTGTGCTCGAGCTCTGGCAGGGCATGGGTTATAACCGCCGCGCGCTCAATCTCAAGCGCTGCGCCGAGGAAGTAGTCGCCACATACGGCGGCGAGATTCCATACGACAAGAAGGCGCTGCTTGCGTTGCCGGGCATCGGACCCTCGACATCTGCGGGTGTGCGCATATTTGCATTCCAGCAGCCTGATATGTACCTCGAGACCAATGTGCGTGCCGTGTTTATCCACGAGTTTTTCAGTGAGTACGAGACCGTGTCTGACAAGGAGCTCGTTCCGCTTGTTGAAGCAACTTGCCCTGATGGTCGTCGCGTGCGTGATTGGTATTATGCGCTGCTCGATTACGGTGCCTATTTGAAGAAGACCACCGTTAACCCCACGCGAAAGAGCAGGCAATATACGCGACAGTCCAAGTTCGAGGGCAGTCATCGTCAGAAGCGCGCCTACCTGCTGCGTTGCGTCATCGATGGCGCGCTCACGAGCCAGGAGCTTGCCGAGAGCTTGGCGCGAAGCGAACTGGAGGCTGGACGCGAGGCACCGTCGTCTGAGGAGACTCAGGCAATCCTGTGCGAGCTTGAGCGCGAAGGCTTCATCGCACGTCAGGGAGATACGTGGCTTTGCGCGGAGTAGGCGTCTGCCAGGCTGTGCTAAAATGCCCTGTCATCGCAAGCTAAACAAAGGTCTCGCATCATGTCTCAGCATAAGCTCACCTATGCATTTCTCGGTCCTGCCGGGACGTTCTCCGATATGGCTGTCCGTGCCCTCGTCGAGCGCGGTTCACTATCTGCCGATTACGAGTCACTGCCTTGTGACTCGCTGCCCGAGGTTTTCGAGGCTGTCGAGCGCGGCAAGGCCGACTACGGTGTTGTCCCCATCGAGAACTCCCTCGAGGGCTCGGTTACGGCAGTGCTCGATGCCTTTGCCTTTACTTCGCGCGCCGAGATTCTCGGAGAGATTGCCATTGACATCCATCAGGCACTGCTGCTCAATCCCGATGCCACGCTCGATGAGGTGACGACCATCGCCTCGCATACGCAGGGCATTGGGCAATGCCGTCGCTGGATTAACCAGAACCTTCCCAATCGACAGCTGCGCCTTGCTGATTCGACAGCCGCCGCTGCCGAGATGGCCGCCGCTGACAAGAGCGTTGCAGCCATCGCTTCGCCGCTTGCCGCCGAGATTTGCGGCATCAATGTCTACGAGGAAGCCATCGAGGACAACCTGAGCAGCCAGACGCGTTTTGTCATCATCGGCAAGGGGCCGGTGGCGCACGATGGACCGGGCAAGAGCACGCTTGCTCTTTTCATGAATACCGACCGTCCGGGTACGCTGCAAATGATTCTGTCGGAGCTCTTCTTCGCCGGCGTCAATCTCACGATGGTGCAGTCGCGACCCACCAAGCAGGAACTCGGCGATTACATGTTCTTCATGGATATCGATGGCTATGCTGACGAGCCCAATATCCAGGTCGCCCTCAATTGCCTGCGCATGAAGATGCGAGAGGTCAAGGTTATCGGCTCATATCCACGCAGCGTATGAGAATGCCGTATACTTAGCCGCATGCAAACGTGGATACACTACTTGCTGATCTTTGCCATCGCCTTTGCCGCGACAGCCGCTTTTGTTCCCCCTGTCAGGCGCTTTGCCATCGCGCGCGGTATCGTTGACGAGCCAGGGCCTCGCCGCGTCAACCGTCGCACCGTGCCACGTCTGGGCGGCGTCGCCATGTTCGGAGGGTTGCTCGTCGCCGTCATCATCGAATACATTGGCGAGCGTACTGGCTTTTGGCATGGCCCTCTCTACATTCCAGGTGAGGTCAACGTCAGGTCGCTTGGTGTGCTCATCGGCCTTGCGGTCATCGTGATCGTGGGTATCATCGATGACGTGCGCAGTCTTGGCCCAGGTGTGAAGTTTCTCGGACAGCTGTTTGCCTCCTGCATCATTGCAGGCACGGGAACCATTTTGCACGCGTTTCAGATTCCCGGCTCCTCTGCTGTCATCGACTTCGGGCTCTGGGCCTATCCCATTACGGTCATATATCTTGTCTGCTTCGTCAACATCATCAATCTCATCGACGGCCTCGATGGCCTGGCTGCGGGCATTACGGGCATGGCGGCTATCACGCTCTTTATCATGTTCATGACCTTGCAGCAGACGGAGGCCGCGCTGCTCGCTGCCATCACGGCCGCTGTGGCCGGTGCCTTCCTCGTCTATAACTTCTACCCGGCAAGTATCTTCATGGGGGATTCGGGCTCCATGCTCCTCGGCTTGTTGCTTGGGTCGGTCTCGCTTGTCGGTACGACGCGCCTGCTCTCGATCACGCTACTCATCGTTCCCGTCATCGTGGCACTCGTTCCCATTATCGACACGGCTGCGGCCATCGTGCGTCGTCTGCGCAAGCACGAATCCATCGCCACGCCCGACGCCGGCCATATCCATCATCGCCTGCTGCTGCGTGGCTATTCGCAGCGCAAGGCCGTCCTGCTCATCTATCTGTGGACGGCCGTTCTCTGCGTCGGCACCTTGCTCATGTGGGTGCTCGGCGGGACGGCCAAGATGGTGATTTTCATTCTCCTGCTCATTGCCTCGGCCATTATCGTGTACAAGATTGGCCTTTTCCATCCGGTGCGTCAGCGCCACGGGCGTGGTGACGTCATATACGACACCGAGGGCATCGACCCCGAACACGAGGCACGTCATGACGAGCAGCACGGACAATAGCTCTGCACCCGACCTGCGTGAGCAGCTGAAGAGCGTGCCCGAGGCTCCTGGCTGCTATCTTTGGAAGAACGCTCAGGGCGAGATCCTGTACGTCGGCAAGGCCGTTGATCTGCGTGCGCGCATGATGCAGTACGTTTCTGGGCAAGACGAGCGGCTCAAGATTCCGTTCATGATGGAACAGGTTGCCTCCTTTGACTACATCGTGGTGAACAACGAGACCGAGTCGCTCGTTCTCGAGAAGAACCTCATCCAGCAGTACAATCCGCCCTTCAACGTCGACTATCGCGACAACAAGAGCTACCCGTTCATTGCCATCACCAAGAGCGCCGCATATCCCGCCATCAAGTTCACGCGCGAGAAGCACAAGAGCGGCACACGCTATTTTGGGCCCTACACCGATGCACGTGCGGCCCGCGAGACCATCGATACCGTGCGACGCATCGTGCCGATTTGCGCCGTGTCCTGCGAGCAGTATCGCAAGATGACGCGCATGATCGAGGCGGGCAGATGGCCCACGTCCGATGACAAGGCCTGCTTCGCCTACCACATTGGCAAGGGAACGGGTCCCTGTTGCGCGGCTATCACGCCCGAGGAGTACGCGCCGCTTGTTGCCCGCGTGGAGCGTTTTCTGGCTGGTGAGCGTGACGAGTTCGTGGGGGAGCTCGAGGCCGAGATGAAGGAGGCGGCAGCCGAGCTCGATTTCGAGCATGCCGCACGTGCGCGCGATCGTCTCGAGGCCATCAAGGCACTGCAGGAGAAGCAGAAAGCCGTGCTTTCGCGTCCGCTCAACATCGACGTCATCGGATTCTTCCGCGAAGAGACGATTGCGGCGGCGCATGTTTTCGTCGTGCGAAACGGGCGAATCATCATCAGCAACGATTTCGTCCTCGACAAGGGCCTTAACGTGCCCGAGGCAGACCTCGTGGGCCAGTTCCTTTCCAAGTTCTATGACCAGACGACCGAGCTTCCACACGAGGTCGTCATCGCCGAACATCTGCCCGAAGAGGTGACCCGGCCGCTTGAGCAGTGGCTCACCGAGCGCCTCGCGAGTCCCCATGGCGCAAAAGTGCACGTGGTCGTCCCCGAGCGCGGTGAGCGCAATCAGCTGCTCGACCTTGCGGCGCTCAACGCCAAGCACGCGCTCATGCGCCACAAGATGCGCACCCGTTACGACGAGGAACGTCTCGATCTTGCGTTGCTGCAGCTCGAAAGCGCGCTCGCGTTGCCCGAACCGCCCATGCGCATCGAATGCTTCGACATCTCGACCATCCACGGCAACTATTCCGTCGCGTCGATGGTCGTCTTCACCAATGGCAAGCCCGATAAGTCGCAGTACCGTCGTTTCAAGATTCGCAAGGAATACGGCGAGGCCAACGACTTTGCGATGATGAGCGAGGTGCTGCGTCGTCGCTATGCACCCGAGCGCATGGCTGACGAGCGCTTTGGCTCACGGCCCGACCTGCTCATCCTCGACGGCGGCAAGCCGCAGCTCACGGCTGCCATTAACGAGCTCTCCGAGCTCGGTCTCGACATTCCCATGGCGGGTCTGGCCAAGAAGGACGAGGAACTCTACGTGCCCTGGGATGATACGGGTCCCGTCGTGCTGCCAAGCGGAAGCCCCTCGCTCTACCTCGTCAAGCACGTGCGCGACGAGGCGCACCGTTTTGCGATCACCTTCCACCGCGAGCTACGCGACAAGGGCATGGTCGCCTCCATCCTCGACGATGTTCCCGGCCTGGGTCCCAAACGGCGCAAGCAGCTCCTCAAGCACTTTGGCAGCGTCAAGCGCATGCGCGAGGCGAGTCTCGAGGAGATCGAAGCCGTGCCCGGTATTCCCAAGCAGGTCGCCGAAGACCTCTACGCGGTCATCCTCGACTTCGATGCCGAGCATGGGGCGTGATTCCGTCCCTCCCTTGTCATTTCGAGCGGAGACGCACGGACGCCCTCCCTTGTCATTTCGAGCGAGGACACGCCAATGCCTCCCTTGTCATTTCGAGCGGAGCGAACACAGTGAGCGAAGTCGAGAAATCTCGATCTTCCCGCCGCAAAGAAAACTGAGATCTCTCCACTCGCTTCGCTCGGTCGAGATGACAGGGGGTGTCTGCGCACCTCCGGTCGAGATGACATGAAGCCATTCACTCGCGGTATACTGTGAGCTCCTGCAATTTCGATAAAGGGGAGTCTCATGGCTCAGCAAGACGCTGTCGAGGAGCCTAGCCCTTCGACGCTTGGTCCCGACCTCATCGTCATTACCGGCATGTCCGGCGCAGGCCGCACCGAGGCCATGCACACCTTCGAGGACCTTGGTTATTTCTGCATCGACAACCTGCCGCCTTCGCTGCTTCTCAACCTTGTGAGCCTCGCCGGTCTCAACGTTGGTTCCTCGCGCAAGCTTGCCGTTGTCTGCGATTTGCGCGCCAAGGAGTTCTTCCCCGAACTGGCTCGCGAGCTTGACAAGCTCGACGAGATGGGAATCTCCACCAAGGTGCTCTTCCTCGATTCGACAGATGAGCAACTGTTGAATCGTTATAAGGCAACGCGACGTCGTCATCCGCTTTGCGAGGGCGACATGTCAATTCTCGATGGCATTCGCAAGGAACGAGAGCTGCTCGATGAGGCGCGCACGCAAGCCGATTACGTGCTCGACACAAGCGTCACGCGCCCCCAGGAGACGCGTGCAAAGATTCGCGCGCTCTTTGCGTCCGAGAACGATATCGACGAGATGCATATCTCGGTTTACTCCTTCGGCTTCAAACACGGCGCACCTATCGACGCCGATATTGTCATCGACGTACGCTTCCTTCCCAATCCGTACTACGACAAGGAGCTGCGTACCAAGACGGGTCTCGATCGTGAGGTCTCCGAGTTCGTACTCGAACAGCCCGAGACCAAGCGTTTTCTCGAGCGCTGGTACGCCTTGCTCGACGAGATCATTCCCGGCTACATCCAGGAGGGCAAGCAATACCTCACCATCGGTGTGGGCTGCACGGGGGGCCAGCATCGCAGCGTTGCGCTTGCTATCATGACTGGTCAGCATCTCTCGCAGGCGGGCTTCCACGTCAACACCGCTCATCGTGACCTGGCGCTTGCCGAGGTCAACTAGGAGGTCCCATGAATCGAACAAATGCCGTCGTCATAGGTGGTGGCACGGGCGCACCCGCTTCCATCCGCACGCTGCTCGACATGGGCTGCAAGGTCTCCTCGGTCGTCGCCATGGTCGATGATGGTGGCTCGACGGGCATCCTGCGTGAACGTGGTGGTGTGATACCGCCGGGCGATATCCGCAAGTGCATCAGCGCGATGTCGGCCAATTACGAGGGCATACTCGCACGTGCGTTTCGCCATCGCTTTGACTATCTCGACAATCACTCGCTCGGAAACCTCATTCTCACGGCCATCGCAGACGAGACCAATTCCTTCCCTGATGCCATTCGCGTGTGCGAGGGACTCATCGAAGCGCGTGGCCACGTGTATCCCTCAACGCTGCATGATGTGAGCCTTTACGGTCTCACCAACGATGGCACCGAGCTCGAAGGCCAGGCCGTCATAAGCGATGCCGATTGCAGCATGCGCTACGTTTCGTTGCATCCCGCCGATGCGCAGGCATATCCTTCGGCGCTACGCGTCATCCGAGAAGCCAACTTCATCGTGCTCGGCCCAGGCTCGTTGTTCACCTCGATCATCCCCAACCTGCTCGTCCCCGGCGTCATCGACGCAATCCGCGAGGCTCATGACCGCGAGAACGATCCGGCTTGCACGCTCTTCGTGTGCTCGCTTGCCGACATGCAGGGTGAGACCTGGGGCATGAACTGCTACGACTATGTCGATGCGCTTCTTCGTCACGGCATGCGCGGCCTGCTCGACATCGCGCTCATCCATCGCAATTCCGAGACGAGCCCAATGGCGAGCGGCGTCTTTCCCGCCATCACCGATTACTCCGATGCGCGCAAGTACACGAAGGGGCGCAGGGCCGGCAAACTCGCCCATGTGGAGGCGAGCAACGAGACGGTAGGAAGGGTCATGGAGCTTGGCGTGCAACCCATGGTGCGTGATCTGGTCGATCCGGTGCGTCCCACCTGGCACGACCGCGAGAAGCTTGCCAAGGCGTTTCAGGAGGTGCTGGCAGCGTGTCATTCACGTCAGAGGTGAAAGACGAGCTGTCCCGCATCGAACCCACGTGCCCGCGCTGCGATCGCGCCGAGCTCTCCGCACTCATCCGCATCGAGGGCACGCTTTCCATCAGCGGGGAGGGTCCGCGCCTCGAGCTTGCGACTGAGACGGCGAGCGTTGCCCGCACGGCGATTCGGTTGCTCCATAGCGTTTACGAGCTCGCCACCAATCTCACCGTGCGCCGCAGCATTTTGCACAAGACGCACAACTACCTCATCACCGTACCGCCGCAGGCTGGACTCACCGACGCCCTACGCGACATGGGCATTCTCGGCGATGAGGGCTTCGAGGGCGGCATACGTCCCGAGCTTGTCGAAGGCGCCTGCTGCGCCGGCGCCTACCTGCGGGGCGCTTTTCTTGGCGGCGGCTACATAGCCGATCCGCGCGGTGCCTTTCACTTCGAGCTTGCGGGGCCGTCTGAGGAGCTGATCGCGGCTTGTCTTGAGCTCATGCGCGAGCATGGCATCAAGGCACGCTACATTCGCCGTCACAACATGTACGCGATCTACATCAAGGGCATCGAGCAGATTATCGCCTTCCTCGCGTTTGTGGGGGCTCATCAAGGCGCGCTCACCATCGAGAACGCGCGTGTCATCAAGTCGGTGAGAAACGACACGAACCGTCGTGTCAACGCCGAGATCGCCAACCAGGTCAAGGCCACGAAGGCCTCGTTGCGGCAAATCGAGTGCATACGACGCCTCGTGGGCCAGAAGGGCATCGAGGCGATTCCCGCATCGTTGCGCGAGGTTGCCCTGCTGCGTATCAAGCATCCCGATGCTTCGGTCAAGGAACTTGGCGAGCTTGCTGATCCGCCGCTGTCGAAGAGCGCGGTCTATCATCGCATGCGGCGCATTGCGGCAATGATTGACGAGGAAGAGAGCTGACGCTCCCGTATAATGGCTGGAACGCAAGAGCAAGGGACTGCAGGAGAAAGGGCACGGCACATGGGCGAGGCACTGGAAAAGGCGAAAAAGGCACGCATCGCATCGCGCGAGCTGGCACAGACGAGCTCATCGCAACGCTGCGACGCGCTCAACAAGATGGCCGATGCGCTTATTGCGCAGGCGGCGCAGATTCTCGAGGCGAACGAAGCCGATATGAACGCTGCACGTGAGAAGGGTACGCCCGGTCCATTGCTTGATCGTCTCATGCTCTCACATGAACGCATCGACGGCATTGCCGACGGTTTGCGACAGGTTGCTGCACAGCCTGAGGTGCTCGGCGAAGTCCTCGAGGGAAGCGAGCTCTATAACGGACTGCGCATGATCAAGTATCGCGTGCCGCTTGGAGTCGTCGCGATGATCTACGAGGCACGCCCCAACGTCACTGCCGATGCCGCTGCCCTATGCATCAAGACGGGCAATGCTTGCATTCTGCGTGGTGGTAGCTTGGCACAGCGCTCCTGCCTTACCATCTCGCACATTCTTGCGGAGGCGGCAGCCAGTGCCGGCCTGCCCGTTGACTGCATCCAGAGCATCGAGGACCCTGGCCGCGAGGCAACCGATGAGCTCATGAGTCTCGCCGGTTTGGTCGACGTGCTCATTCCGCGTGGTGGCGCTGGCCTCATCCAGCACTGCGTGAAGAACGCGACCGTGCCCGTCATCGAGACGGGCACGGGTAATTGTCACGTCTACATTCACAAGCAGGCCGACCCCGCCTATGTCGAGCCTATCATCATGAACGCGAAGACGCAGCGCCCCGGTGTCTGCAATGCCTGCGAGAGCATCCTCATCGACGAAGAGGTCGCCGAGATCTTCCTGCCCACGTTGCTTATGGCACTTGCCCGCGCAGGCGTCGTCATCCACGCCGATGCTCCTGCCGCTGCCATTGCTTCCGCGCACGGCATCGAAACCACTGCCGCGACCGAGGAGGATTGGGGCACCGAGTACCTCGACATGGAGATCAGCGTCAAGTGCGTCACCGGTGTCGGGGAGGCGATTGCACATATCAACGCATATGGCACGGGCCACTCGGAGAGCATCATCTCTCAGGACGTGAGTGCCGTTGACGCGTTTCAGCGTCAGGTCGATGCGGCTGTTGTCTATGCCAACGCCTCGACGCGCTTTACCGACGGTGGCGAGTTCGGGCTAGGCGCCGAGATTGGCATCAGCACCCAGAAGCTTCACGCACGCGGACCCATGGGTGCGGCTGCGCTTACATCGGTCAAGTATCTTGTGAGCGGTGAGGGCCAGATTCGAGGCTAAGGTGTGGAGAAAGATGCGCGCATAGGCATTATGGGCGGCACCTTCGATCCGGTGCACAATGGGCATCTCGTCATCGCGCGCAGCGCTGCCGAGCAACTTGAGCTCAGCCGCGTGCTTTTCATTCCGGCGGGTAATCCTCATTTCAAGCAGGATCAAGAGGTCACGCCCGCATCGCAGCGTGCCGACATGGTCGCGCTCGCGATTGCGGATGACTCGCTCTTTGCGCTTGACCTCTGCGAAGTCGAACGCGGGGGCATCACCTATACGGCTGACACGCTCGAAGAGCTGGCACAGCGCTATGAGGGTGCACGGCTCTTCTTCATCATGGGCACCGATTCGGCAATTACCTTGCCAGGCTGGAAGCGAGCCGATGATGTCGCGCGGCTGTGCACCATCGTCGTGGCGAAGCGCCCGGGGCAATCCACTGAGCGCGTGCGCGAGGCCCTTGGGGCAAGCCCCGTCGACTTCGATGTCATGTATCTCGACGTTCCGCAGATTGACGTGTCCTCGACCCAGTTACGCGAGGACATAGCATGTGGCAGGGACGTGAGCGACATGATCCCGGCGCCTGTCGGGGCATATATTTCCCGGATGGGCTTATACCGGGGTGATGAGACAGTTGCTCAGGGACGTTGTCTCATTTTCAAATGAGACAACGTCCCTGAGCAACTGTCTCATCACCCCGACCCGCATATCGAGAGAGAAGGTTTGTGAACGTGAAGGAAGACAAGAAACTGCTGAAACGTGTGACCAAGGCGGTGGACAAGCGCTTGTCGGGCAAGCGTCTCGAGCACGTCCATTCGGTTTCCGAGTGCGCTGCCAAGCTTGCACGCATATACGGAGCCAATGAATTCGACGCTCGCATCGCGGGACTGTTGCATGACTGGGACAAGCTGCTGACCGATGACGAATTGCCGGCACGTCTTGACGAGCTGGGCATCGAACGTCCCGCAAACATCGAGTACCTGTATCCGGTCCTGCATTCTTTCACAGGCGCCGCCGCCGTCAAACGCGAGTTCCCCGAGCTCAGCGATGACATCATCAGCGCCATTCACAAGCATACACTTGGCGATTTCGAAATGAGTGATCTGGACATAATCATCTTCACGGCCGATATGATCGAACCGCTTCGAAAGACGAAGGGGCGCCCGCAGATCAAGCGGCTGCGCAAGATGGTAGGCGAGGCATCGCTCGACGAGCTGTATTTCGAGGCCTATGCAACGACGATGGTGTCGCTCATCGAGCGCAAGCGTTTCATTGACCCGGTTGCTCTCGACATCTGGAACAGCCTGGTCGAGCGCCATCATCCCATCGACAAATCGCGTCAGGGCGACCCCGACGTCGTCTTGTAATACAATTCGCTATCATTAACGCAAGCAAACTTGCATGTCCGTAAAGGGGGCACGTTGACCGAGCACAGCGCATTCAAGGAGCAGGCACTCGTTGCCGCGCGCGCCATCGACGAGAAGAAGGGCACCGACATAGTCATCCAGGATGTGTCAGACCTTCTCAATGTCACCGACTATTTCGTAATCTGCACGGCAGCCAATAATCGTCGCGTCGATGCGATTGCCGAGGAAGTCGAGGAGCAGCTTTTCAAGGATTTCGGCATCAAGCCGGTGAGCATCGAGGGCCTCGACGAGAGCGAGTGGGTGCTCATGGACTACGGTCCTATCGTCGTGCATATCTTCCAACCTGGTCCGCGTGATTACTACCGTCTTGAGCAACTTTGGGATGCGGCTCCCACCGTGGATGTCGCTCTCGCGGGCATCGAGGACCCCGTTTACACCGAGCGCATCGCGCGTCTCCTCGAGCGTGCCGAAGGCGCAAGCCAGGACACGGTGGACGAGGACTAGCTCATGAGTGCCAGGACGGTCTGTGCGGCGCTCGTCTGCAAGGCGACGTACCATATGCTACGCCTGCTCGGACGTGGTGGCACCTCGCTGCCAGGTAAGCTTGCCCTCAAGATTGATCCCGAATATCTGCACCGCCTGAGCCGTGGCGTCCGTACCATCGTGATTACGGGAACCAACGGCAAGACGACGTCCACGCATATCGTTGCCCAGGCGCTCGAGAACATGGGCGAGCAAGCGTTCTATAACCGTAGTGGCGCAAACCTCATCCAGGGCATCACGACGGAGTTTGCGATCCGTTCGAGCATCACGGGCAAGCCACGCTACAAGCTTGCCGCCATCGAGTGCGATGAGGGCGCGTTGCGGCGCGTGTGCAAGCAGCTTGACCCGGACGTGCTCGTGGTCACGAACGTCTTCCGTGACCAGCTCGACCGCTACGGCGAGGTCACTCACACGCTCGAGAACATCATGGCGGGCGTGACGAATTCTCCGCATGCGACGCTGTGCCTCAACGCAGATGACTCGATGGTTGCCTCGATTGCCGACAAGGTTGATAACGATGTCATTTTCTATGGCGTGAGCTGCGAGATTTACCCCGAGCGCGTAGCCGACCTTTCGGATGCGACGCACTGCATCATGTGCGGTGCCGAATATGCCTACGACTATGTCACGTTTGCGCATTTGGGCGGATTTCGCTGTCCGGCTTGCGGCTATGCTCGCCCCGTTCCCGCAGTCGCGGTGGAAAAGATTCTCGAGCGACACAGCGATAGCTGCGTGCTCGAGATCAGTGTTGACGGCGTAAGCTCGGCGGTGCCGGTTGATGTGCCTGCAAGCTACGATATCTACAATTGTGCATGCGTCGTGGCTGGCCTTTTGGCGTTTGGTTTTTCCAAGGAGCAGGCCTTCGAGGCGCTTGGCAAATTCAAGCACGGTTTCGGTCGCTCGGAGGTCCTCGACATCAACGGCACCAAGGTGCGTCTCATGCTCATGAAGAATCCGGCAGGCTGCAATCAGATTATCAACCTACTGCTCAACGAGACCGACGAGGGTATGGGTCTCGTATGCATACTCAATGACCAGGAATGCGACGGGACGGATGTCTCGTGGATTTACGATGCCGGCTGGGAGGCGATCTGCGCACGCAAGTCCGAGGCCATCTGCAGTGGCGACCGCGCCGAGGACATGGCGCTGCGCCTCAAGTATGCGGGGATGCCCGCCTCCGGCATCCGCATCATCCACGATTATGGCGAGCTCATCGAGGAGCTTAATCGCATGGACCATGCGGTGACGGTCGTCGCCAACTACTCGGCGATGCTCGGCTTTCGCGCGAAAGCGGCAAGCGTTCTGGGCCTCGCGGGATTCTGGGAGGGCTAGGCAGTGACTGACGGGCGCATGCACATCACGATCGGACATCTCTACCCCGACCTGCTCAATCTCTACGGAGACCGTGGCAACACGATTGCGCTCACCAAGCGCTGCGAATGGCGTGACATCGATGCGCAGGTGGTTGACCTGGGCGCAGGCCAGGATGCGGATTTCGAGGATATCGACCTCTTCTTTATCGGGGGTGGCCAGGACTTCGACCAGCGCACGCTGTTGGCAGATCTGGGCGTGGGGGTTGCCGGCTCTAAGGCCTCGCGTTTGCAGCGGGCCATCGAGAACGATGTCCCCGTACTCGCCATATGTGGCGGTTACCAGATTCTCGGCGAGTATTATGTCGATCACGAAGGCCACGAGGCTTCCTATATCGGCGCGCTGCCCATGTATACCGAGGCGGGTGATACGCGTCTCATCGGCAACATCGTCTTCACGGCAGACGCCATCGAGGGCGCGCCCGTGGTCGTCGGGTTCGAGAACCATGCAGGCCGCACACATCTGCGCGAGGGGGCACGAGCGCTCGGCACGGTGGTGAAGGGCTTCGGCAACAATGGCGAGGACGGCACCGAGGGCCTACGCTACCGCAATGTCATTGCGACCTACAGCCATGGCCCGCTTCTGCCCAAAAATCCACGTGTGGCAGATGCGCTCATCGAGCTTGCGCTGCAACGCAGATATCCCGGGGTGCAGCTTTCTCGTCTTGATGATGCTCTTGAAGACGCAGCTCATGATACTATGAAGCAAAGACTAATCTCATAACCGTTTAAACGGAGGAAATTATGGATCAGACGAACTACAGCGGGAAGTATTTCCGTACGAGCTATGGTGACATCAAGTCATCGAAAGGCTGGTTTGGCAAAATCTGTCTGCTCGGCCTCATCTCGTTTATCCCCATATTCGGCCAGATGACCGTCTATGGATACGCCTGGGAGTGGGCACACAAAGCGGCATGGGGTGTCGAATCGCCCATGCCCAAGAAGATTTACGGTCGTCCGGGTAGCAAGATGCTGCGTTGGGGCTGGTTTGCGCTCGTCATCGCAATCGTGATGACCATCATTCCGGGCATCGTCTTGTCAATCGGCGGCTGGTTTAGCTCGATGGGCATGGAGACCGGTATCTACACGGCAACGGGCCGCTACATGGTCGTCACGCCGGGCAACTTCGTCTTTGCCGGCATCGGCTGGATTCTCTACGTTGCCGGTATCGTACTCACCGTCTTTGCCAGCGTCATGATCTGGGTGGGCACCATCCGCATGACCATGTACGATCGCCTGGGTACGGGCCTGCAATTCGGCAAGATCTGGACCATGATCAAAAAGGACTTCGGCGGCCTCATGCGCATCTTCGGCATGGCGATTCTCTTCGACCTTGTCGGTGGCATCATCATCGGCATCGTTGCTCTCATCATCGTGGTGGCCGTGCTCGGTGCTACCGTTGCACCGCTCATTTTCATGTCGAGTAACGGCATGTACTCTGACTCGGCGATGTTCGGCTATGTCCTGACCCTCATCATGACGATGTTCCCCGTTGTCCTCGTCCTTTCCTACGTCTGGTTTGTGTACAGCGCATTTATAGAACTGCTCGTTGCCAGGGCGGTAGGTTACTGGACGCGTCAGTTTGACGTGTCTGCTTGGGGTACGAAGGATGACCCGCTGCCCTTTGAGGTTGCCGGTGGACAGCCCGATGCGCCCCATCCGCCCCATGCTCCGGCTGCATCTGGTGATATGCCTGCTCCGCCCACGGGTGAACCTGTGAACGTTGCCGCTCCGCAACCAGCTTCTGCAGCTGCGTCCGAGGTCCCTGCGGCGCTCAATCCCGTGGTGGTCGCCGAGGCACTTGACGCCGAGCCCGAGCTGCCTGCATCCGATGCGGCTGATGACAACGTGAGCGATGAGGCAACGCACGTCGACGTTGTCGATCCCGAGTTGGCCGAGCCCGAGGAGGCGGCGGCTGGCATTATCGCCGCGGAAGAAGATGCGGAGCATCCCGAGGCTGCGCTTGAGGCGGGTGACGACGCGAAGGATGCAGATGCGTCGCCGTTTGTCGACGATGTCGATCCCAATCTTGTCGTCTCCGAAGAGGATGAGATGACGGAGCGTCAGTCTGAGGACAAGCTCTAGAGGGCAAAAAGCGTCATCCACTTAGCATATTTTTATTGCTTTCGTGTCGCACCACGAGTATTCTTAACGGGTTCGCTTTCAGAGCCCCGTGAAACTCTGTGATTGAACAACATGGTAGTTTAGTTGGAGGAACACACGTGAAGACCTACTATGCGAAGCCCGGCGAAGTCCAGCGCGAGTGGCTTCTGGTCGATGCGACCGACATGACCCTTGGTCGTCTTGCTTCCGCCGTTGCGCAGATTCTGCGCGGCAAGAACAAGCCGACGTACACGCCGCACGTTGACACGGGCGACTTCGTTGTCGTCATCAACTGCGACAAGATCAAAGTGACTGGCGCCAAGGTCACCGATAAGGTGTACACCCGCATCACGGGCTATCCCGGCGGCGTGCGTCAGGAGACCTTCCAGGAGGCAATGGAGAAGCATCCCGAGCGCGTCATCGAGCACGCCGTCAAGGGCATGCTCCCCAAGAACACGCTCGGACGTCAGATGGCTAAGAAGCTCAAGGTCTATGTAGGCCCCGAGCATCCGCATCAGGCGCAGAATCCCCGCAAGATTGACCTGGAGGCATAACCCATGGCAGATACCAAGAAAGAAGCCATCTACTATGGCACCGGTCGCCGCAAGAACGCCATCGCGCGCGTTCGTCTCGTCCCCGGTACCGGTAAGGTCACCGTTAACAAGCGCGACGCCGAGGATTACTTCGGCCGCAAGGCGCTCGTCGAGTATGCGATGACTCCCTTCACCGTGACGGGTACGGTCAAGCATTTCGACGTCATTGCCACGCTCAATGGCGGTGGCATCTCCGGTCAGGCTGGTGCTCTGCGTCACGGCATCGCCCGTGCGTTGCTTGAGGCTGGTGACTATCGTGCCGAGCTCAAGAAGGCTGGCTTCCTCACGCGCGATCCGCGTATGGTCGAGCGCAAGAAGTACGGTCTCAAGAAGGCTCGCAAGCGTCCGCAGTTCTCCAAGCGCTAAGTTTCGAGAGACATATATGCAAGAGAAGGCCCGCATCTGCGGGCCTTCTTGTTGTGAGCCCCTTTTTGTGTCTTTCAACTGAGCGCTCGTTCTTGTCATTTCGAGCGGCGCGTAGCGGAGTCGAGAAATCTCAGCACCTACAGGCTGATTTCCAGTAGCTCGAGCACCGCGTCTACTGCGTAGGGCACGGCCGCCTTTACCTCGGGTGTTAGATCGATGGTGAAGTCCCGTGGGCAAATGTCCTTCTTCTGCACGCCCACGCAGCGGATGTCACAGTCATGCCCAGCCAGACGTGCGTTATTGAGCACGTCCGAGACGCGCATGTCGTGCAGCGAGTGCATGATGCTATAGGCTGCCATATCCTCGGGTGTGAAGGTGTAACAGGTGCCGGGAGCCGCATCGGGTCCGCAATCCACGGCATCTACGATGACCAGGCGGTCGAAATCACGAATGTACGGGATGAGCCCCATGCCCATGGTGCCAGCATCCATGACGGGGATGCGTTCGTCAGCTCCGTCGTCGTCATGGGCATCGTATTCGCGAAAGGTTTCGACAAGCGTCCGGGCATGGGCATCATCGAAGGCTTCTCGGGCGACATCGTAATTAGTCAGCACCTTGGCCATGTGCGAGCCAAAACCTTCATCGAGCATGAGCATGTTTCCCACGCAGACGACCATCTGCTTGATATCTTCCACAGAGTCTCCTTCGTTATGCCTGCAGGTATGATGCAAGCTCTGCCGCGAGCTTTTCGACCGACTCGAGTGTGCTGAGCCCGTCAAGCTTCACGATGAGGTCAGCTGCATTCTCGTAGAGCGGGTGGCGCTCCTCGTAAAGGTCCTCGAGCGTGTTTCCCTGGTGGATGACGACCCCGCGGTCGAGTAGGTCGGGCGAAAGCCGACGGGAGATCTCGTCGAGGCTCAAATCGAGGAAGACGACGGTTCCCAGCGACTTCAGGTTTGCAACGGCGTCGGTACCATACACGGCCGAGCCGCCTGTCGCGATGACGTGGCGAGCGCACGAGAGATTCGCGAGCAACTCGTTCTCGCAGGCAATGAAGCCTTCAGTGCCGCGTGCTTCCAGTATCTCCGAGAGCAACATGCCCTCGCCTTCCTGGATGAGCAGGTCGGTATCGACAAAGCGATACCCGAGCTTCTTGGCGAGCACAACGCCGAGCGTGCTTTTGCCAGCACCGGGCATGCCAATGAGCGTGATGTTGTCGTGTTTTTGCATGGGCACAATCTTATCATCAACGAGATGCTCGCTGTTAACGCTGCCCATGCGAAGGGATGCGCGTTTCTGGCGGATGTCTAGCCTTGTTGCTCTGCGTTGCGCACTTTTCGCGAATCTCTAGGATTTGGCTTACCTGCGTGCGCATTTATGAGGAAAGTCTAGGGTTCAAGCGTTTAAATCCTAGACTTTCGCGATCTCTGCGCTTGCAATCGCCTTTCGTCGCTAGACATCCGCCAGAAATGCGCACGCTTCGAAAAAGATGGGGCCCGCAGGATTTCCCGCGGGCCCCATCGTCATCTTGTGGAGAAGCGCTTACTCCTTCTCGAGGACCACCTTGTCCTCCATGACGATGATCTCCTCGTCCATGGGATCGTAACCGGAGACGTTCATGGTCTCCAGGCTATAGGTCAGACCACCATGCGGCTTGGTGCCAAGCAGCATGACCTTGGTCGGATCGATACCCTCGATGTTGGCGAGGTAGATGTGGATGAGCGTGAAGCAGATGAAGAAGAACATCATGAAGTAGTGGATGACGCGCACCTTCATCAGACCACCGACGAGCGCAGTGAAGCCAGCGAAGAACGGGATGTTCATCGTCGGAACCCACAAGCAGAAGCCCGTGTAGCCCATGAAGAGGAGAGCTACAGCGATGAGGATGTAGGACAGCTTCTGCGGTACGCCGTACTTGCCACCCAGGGGATGGTCCTTCTTGAAGAAGAGATAGTACTTGATCCACGGCCAGAGCTGGTGGCGGTTGTCCTTCTGCGGGAAGAACGTGTACATATCCAGCTTGGTCTCACGGGTGCCGTAAGCCGGAGCGGACTTGATGAAGCCAGCGGCGACGATACGGAAGATGAGGTTGATGAGGATCACAAACGCGCAGAACATGTGCACGCCACGAGCCATGCCCATCAGGCCAGGAACAACCGGGTAGTGAATCTCGATACCCGAGAGGATAAGGAGAAGCATGCAGATGAGGTTGACCCAGTGGGTAAAGCGGAAGACGAACGGATGTGCCTCAGGATAGTGTACGAGATGTGCCATGATTATCGACCTCCCCAAGGACTCGTGTGCATCTTGAACTCGCGACCCGTCTTGGGCTCGACGATATGGACCGCGCAGGCAACGCACGGGTCATATCCGTGGACGATGCGCAGGGCGTTGATCGGAGCCTCGATGTTGGCAACAGGGGTGCCGATGAGGCCCTGCTCGATGGTGCCAGGCACGCCGTACTCGTCACGCGGAGAGATGTTCCACGTGGTGGGGACGACCTCCTGATAATGCGTGATCGTATTGCCGGAGAGGGTCTCGGTGTGGTAGAGAGCGCCACGCGGAGCCTCCCAGAAGCCCTCGCCCAGGCCCGTGTCACGGACACGCTCGGCGAACCAGGGGTTGCCCTCGACGGCGCCGGCCTCGATGAGGCCGAGGAGCTCGACGAGCTCGCCGCACCAGTCGATCATGTAGCCAGCGACAGCGGAAGCCTCGATGGGGCGGGCGGCCAGGCGGCCAAGCGCGGAGTTGAGGCCCATGATGCTGGCCGGGGTCTGCGGAAGGTTGAGGCCAGCGAGAACGGCGTTGACGCCGGCGATGATCTCCGGGTTGCCGCTCATGTAGGAGACGAGCACGCGAGCGAGCGGGCCAACCTCCATGGGCTCACCGTCGTAGCGAGGAGCCTTGGACCAGGTGTACTTGTCGTTGACGATTTCCTCGGCCTCGTTCTTGTAGTAGCCGGGGAAGGTCTCGGGGAGCTCGGTTACGCCAACCGTGGGATGCAGCGGCTCGCCGCTGTCCTTGTAGTAGGCATGCGTCGTGCCCTCGGTGATGTAGGCACCATCGAACGGCTCGAGAACCGGAGCGCCGCTCTTCATGCGGACGATGCCCGCGGGGAAGAAGCGATCTTCGAGCTCACGCGACGGACGGTCGAAGACGCCGTAGGCCATGAAGTTGCCATGCTTGTTGTTGCCGATGGTGGCAACGTCATTGAGGTAGACGCTTGCGATGGCGATGGCGTCGGGGATCATGACGTTGTCGACCCAGTCCTTGAGCTTCTTGGCACGGAACAGGATGTCATCGAGTTTCTCGACGCTCGGGTACCAGGCGGTGCCACCGGGAATCGAGGTCTGAACGTGCGGCATCTTGCCACCGATGATCGCGGAGATCTCGTCGGCAGTTGCCTGCATGTCGATGGCCTCGATGTAGTGCGCCGTGGCGATGAGGTCGACCTCGGCCGGAAGTTTGTAGGCTTCGGGTGCCAGGCCCTCCATGAACCAGCCACCGGACAACCAGGAGTACTGGCCATTCTCGGCGAACTTCGCGAGGCGATCCTTGAGCGCGGCGAAGTCGGTCTGAGCAAGACCGAGGGTCTCGCACAGGGCATAGGTCTTGTTGACGTCAGCCTCGAGTGCGTGCAGCGGGTTGACGTAGTCGAGTGCGCTCAGCTGATAGAACCACAGGATGTGGCTGTGCATGAACTGCGCACCCTCGATGAGATTGCGGACCAGACGGCCGCCCTCGGGAATCTGGATGCCGTAGGCCTCCTCAGCCGCGAAGACGGAGGTGTGGCAGTGCGAGACAGGGCAGACGCCGCAGACACGCTGGGCGAGCATGGCCGCGTCATAGGGATCGCGACCCTCGGCGATGAGCTCGAGGCCACGGAAAAGGCCGCCGGAGACCCAAGCGTCAGTGACGACGCCGTTCTCGACTTCCATCTCGACGCGCAGGTGGCCCTCGATACGATCAACCGGATCGATAATAGAATGCTTAGCCATGTTTACTTACCCTCCTCAATGTCAACGATGACCTGCTCTTCGACGACAGGTACGGTGGAGGGTTCCTTCTTGCCGTGCTTGACGTCCCACTCGCGCTCCTTCTCGAACGGAGCACCGCCCTTGGTGCGGCCCGTAGCCTTCATGCCGATACCATGGACGACGAGGGCGGCGGTCAGAAGACCGGTGACGCCGAGTGCAATCGGGGTCGGCTGGAATGCGATGCTGCCGAGCCTGAGGGTCTTGAGACGGCCCAGGAACGGGGAGTCAACGTCGATCCAGTTGCGGACCGTGACGCGCGGGTCGCCGTTGCAGCAGCCGATGCAGGGAGCACCAGAGGCGACGCACCAGCTCACGCGACGGTTCCAGCGAACCTGCGGGCAGTTGGCCTTGGTCTGCGGACCCTTGCAGCCGAGAGCGTACAGGCAGTAGCCCTTGGCCTCTTCTTCGCTGCCGAACTCGTAGACGAACTCGCCGTTCTCGAAGTGGCCGCGACGCTCGCAGTTGTCATGGATGGTCTGGCCATACATGGAGCTCGGCATGTTGAACTCGTTGAGACCGGCAACGACGGACTCGGCTCCCAGCAGCAGGTACTGAACGATGACTGCAACCAGGTTGGCGGGATTGACGGGACAAGAGGGAAGGTTGACGACAGGAGTCGATACACCATTGTCCTTGAGGTACTTCTGGATACCCTCGGCATTGCCCGGGTTGGGATATGCCGCGCAGAAACCGCCGTCGACAGCGCAGGAACCTGCGGCGATGACGGCAGCAGCGTTCTTGCAGGTGTGGAGCAGGTGGCTCTCGTGCGGAGCGCAGGTGGGGGCACCCGCGATGCGCAGAATCTCGCCATCGTAGCGGGTCATGACAGCACCCTCGATGACGACGACGTACTTGCCCTTAGCAGCCTCGATCGTCTCCTCGCGAGCTTCCTCGAGGGAGTAGCCAGCAGCGGCAGAGAGGGTCTCGGCGTAGTTGAGCGCGAGATACTCGAGGAGCAGCGTTGCCGGATCGGGGTTATCAGACTGGGCAAAAGACTCGGTGCAACCGGTGCAGGAACCAAGCTCCATCCAGATGACTGGTGCGAGGCCGCCTTGGCCCAAACCTCCGTTCGTACCGATAAGGGAGTTGCTCTCGATGGCTTCGGCAACATCGGCAGCCGTTACGCCTTCAATGCCGATTGCAGCTGCAATCGTGCCACAGAAGCCGAGAAAGGCGCGACGTGTCAAACCACGCGACTCAAGCGACTCGATAAACGAATCTTGCATAGATACCTCCATCTTCCAATCAAACTCGCCGCGCGTGCCCCTCACACGAAATCGCAGCGAAGCTATGACACCGAACCTACTATAAAGAAACCTCATTCTGTTGCAGAGATAAAACGATTCGCAAACAATTTACGGGCGGTTTTGAGCCGTAAACGGGGGATAGTATTCTAGAATGGCTTACATGACGTACGGATAAACATGACAGGCGGACGGCACGTGAAAAAGGAACGGACATATATCGCCAAGAACCGTAAGGCACTACACGATTACTTCGTCGAGGATCGCGTCGAGGCTGGCATCGTACTCACGGGCACCGAGGTTCGCTCGCTACGTGAGAACTCGGCGCAGCTGCGCGATTGCTTCATCACGATTCGCAAAGGCGAGGCCTGGCTTAACGGCGTGCACATAGCTCCTTACAGCAACGGTTCCATCTTCAACGTCGAGCCCGAGCGCCGGCGCAAGCTTCTGCTGCACAAAAAGGAGATTCTCAAGCTCGAGCAAGAGGCATCCCAGCAGGGCTATTCGCTCATCCCGCTTTCGATGTACTTCACGGAAGAGGGCCGCGTGAAGGTCGAGGTCGGCGTTTGCAAGGGCAAGAAGCTCTACGACAAGCGCGCCTCCATCAAGGAGCGCGACGCCAAGCGCGAGATCGCCCGCTCGATGAAGAACAGCAATCGATGATGCGGATGATACGGCGGGTGAGACACATTGGACAGGTACATCTGTCTCATTCGCGAATGAGACAGATGTACCTGTCCAATGTGTCTCACCCGCGTCCCGCTACCGCTTCTCGAACGCGCGGATGAAGGCGCGCAGCGCCTCGCCACGATGGGAGATAGCATCCTTTTGCTCGGAGGGCACCTCGGCTGTGGTGAGCTTGCCGTCAAAGGCATCGGCATAGAAGAGTGGGTCGTAGCCAAAGCCGTTGTTGCCGCGCTCCTCGTAGCCAATCCTTCCCTCGCAGCTACCGTGCGCCACGATTTCGGAATCGTCCGTATCGACGAAGACGAGCGTGCAGACGAAGCGCGCCGTGCGCTCGTCATCGGGCACGTCTGCCAGCAGTTCGAGCAGCTTGGCGTTGTTGTCGGCATCGGTCGCGTCTTCGCCTGCGAAGCGGCTCGAGAAGACGCCGGGTGCGCCGTCGAGCGCATCGACGACCAGCCCGCTGTCATCGGCAAGCGCAGGAAGTCCCGTATTGTCACGCGCAGCCAGTGCCTTGATGCGGGCATTGCCCTCGAAGTCATCGGCATCCTCCACGGGCTCCGGATACGTGCCGCAGTCCTTGAGGCTCACGAATTCCCAACCCGTCACCGGTGTGAGCATGCGAGAAATCTCATCGAGCTTATGGGCGTTGTTCGTCGCGATAACGACTTTCTTCGTAGCCATGCCTATTCCTCCAAGGCTCTTCTTTGGTCTGCGAGCAGCTCCTCAATGCCAACGGTCGCAACGTCGAGCATCTTGTTGAGCTTGCTGCGATCGAAGGAGCACTGCTCACCCGTGCCCTGGACCTCGATAATCTCGCCGCGCGCGTTCATGATGAGGTTGAGGTCGACCTCGGCGCGCGAGTCTTCCTGATAGTCGAGGTCGAGCAGGATGCGTCCGTCCACCTGGCCGACGCTGATGGCGGCGACCTGGTCGATGATGGGGCTCGTCTTGATCTTGCCGGCGTTCTGCCACATCTCGAGCGCGTCGTGCAGCGCGACCCACGCCCCCGTGATGGCCGCCGTGCGCGTACCGCCGTCCGCCTGCAGCACGTCGCAGTCAACGGTGAAGGTGACCTCGCCGCCCAAGCCGGTCATATCGACTGCCGAGCGCAGGCTGCGTCCGATGAGGCGCTCGATCTCCATGCTGCGCCCGCGTCGCGTAAGATGCTCGCGCGACGTGCGCTTGGCAGTTGATGCCGGAAGCATTGCGTACTCGGCGGTTATCCAGCCGGCACCGGCGCCTTTGCGCCACGCCTTGACACGCTCCTCGATGCTGACCGCACACAAGACCTTAGTCGCGCCCGTCTCGATGAGGCACGAGCCGGGGACGTTATCGAGAAAGTGCCGCGTGATCTTAGTGGGGCGCTTCTCTTCGGGGCCGCGCCCATAGGAGCGTCCCAAACCGATATTGACCGTCATGTTCTCTCCTGTCTAGAGTTCGTTGACACCCACATAGGTAAGGTCCTCGATAGGCTGGCCGAAGATATGCCCGCCGATGGTACGAAAATCGTCCAAATCCTCACCCGTGGTATAGAAACTGCTATGTTGCGGTATCGAGCCGTCGGCCAGATGACCACGATAGGAAAGCGTCTCGACAACCTCCTTGGCTGTCTCCTCCGACGAGGAAATGATGGAGACGTTTTCGCCCACGGCCTGTTGAATAAGCGGGGCAAGCACCGGGTAGTGCGTGCAGCCTAGGACAAGCGTGTCGACGCCGGCCTTCTTGATGGGATCGAGATAATCGCGCGCGATCGTCTGGAATGCCGGGCGCAGGTACACGTCACTCGCCTCGGCTGTGAGCCGCTCGATGGGGCTATTGGAGCGACGGATACCGTCCTCGACAATTTCGACGAAGCGCGGCGTTGCCGTGGAAAACGCGGTCACTCCAGCGTCGAGATTGCGAATCGTGTCCGGATAGATACCCGAATCAATCGTCGCCTGCGTAGCAATGACACCCACGCGGCGGTTGCGCGTCATGCGAACAGCCCCGCGCGCTCCCGGCTCGACCACGCCGATGACCGGCACGTCGAACTCCATCTGCGCAAGCGCCAGCCCGGCCGCGGTTGCCGTGTTGCAGGCGATGATGATGAGCTTGACGTCGTGCTGGGAAAGCCAGCTGCCGATCTGATGCACGAAACCACGCACTTCACGAAGGTCACGCGGGCCGTACGGGCAGCGTGCCGTATCGCCGAAGAAGATGAGCGACTCCTGCGGCAAGCGCTCGTGGACGGCGCGCGCGACGGTGAGGCCACCAAAGCCGGAATCGAATATGCCAATCGGGGCGTTGTTCATAACCCCGTTATCTTAGCGCATCGGCTAGCTCATCGATAAGCTCATCGAAATAGGCGAGCGCCGCCGCCGTCGGCTCGGGCGTAGTCATGTCGACACCCGCACCCTTGAGAAGCTCGATGGGCGTTTTGCTTGAGCCGCCGGACAAGAAGCCAAGATAGTCGGCCACGGCGGGAGCGCCCTCATTGAGGATGCGGTTCGACAGCGCAATGGCGGCAGAGAAACCCGTCGCGTATTGATACACGTAATACTGGTAGTAAAAATGCGGGATACGTGCCCACTCGACGGCAATCTCGTCATCGACAACAATGTCCGGGCCATAGTAGCTGGCGTTTAGTTCGCGGTAGATCTCGCCCAATGCCTCGGCAGTGATGCCCTCGCCTCGGGCGGCGATTTCGTTGAAGGCCAGCTCGAACTCGGCGAACATCGTCTGGCGGTACAGCGTGCCCTTGAACTGCTCGAGGAAGTGATTGAGGATGTAGGCGCGCTCGCGCGGATTGGTCCTCGTCTTGAGTAGGTGCTGTGTGAGCAGGGCCTCGTTGACCGTCGAGGCGACCTCGGCGACGAATATCACGTAATCGGAATAGACGGCCGGCTGGGTCTTGCAGCTCAGATAGGTGTGGATGGAATGGCCCATCTCGTGAATGAGCGTGAACACGTCATCGAGCTTGCCCTGGAAGTTCAGAAGGATGACCGGATGCATGCCGTATCCACCGGCGGAATACGCGCCGCTGCGTTTGCCGGGCGTCTCATACACGTCAATCCAGCGCTGGGACAGGCCCTCGCGCACAATCTGCAGGTACTCCTCGCCCATGGGTTCGAGTGCTTCGAGGATGAGCTCGCATGCCTCCTCGTACGTGAAGCTCATGTCGACGTCTTCGACGATGGGCACGTAGAGGTCGTAGAAGTGCAGCTCGTCGACGCCGAGCACCTGCTTGCGCAGCTCGACGTACTTGTGCATGGGCGCGAAGTGCTCGTGTACGCATGAGATGAGGTTGGTGTAGACCGCAGTGGGCACCTCGTTCTGGTCGAGGCAGTACTCGAGCGAGCTCGGGTACTTGCGCGCGTCCGTGTAGAACTTGAGCTGCTTGGCTTGAGCGCCGAGCGTTGCCGCGGCGGTGTTGCGGAACTGCTCGTAGGCCGCGTATAGCGAGGCGTAGGCGGATCGACGCAGCTCGCGGTCGTCCGACATCATGAGCGGCACGTAGCTGCCGTGCGTGACGGGATGAGCCTCGCCCTGCGCGTCGATGGCGTCCTCGAACCTGAGGTCGGCGTCGTTGAAGAGCGAGAAGATGTGCTCGGGTTGCATGGCCATCTCCTGCGAGCGGGCAAGCAGCTCTTCCTCGGCATCGCCAAGTATGTGGCCACGTTGGCGAAAGACGACATCCAGGGCGCGGCGGTAGAGCTCGAGCTCAGGGCAGCTCGCGAAGAACTGCTCCATCTGCGCATCGTCGAGCTTGAGCAGTTCGGGCGAAAACCAGCTCGTCGCGCTCGAGACCTCCGTGTAGACGGAGATGACCTGCGCGGAGTAGTCCTGGTAGGTGGCGTTGCGCGTGTCCTCGTCGAGCTTGCGTTGCGCGTAGTTCACGAGCTTGCCGAGCTCGACGCCCGCCTCGTCGCTCAGTCGCAGGTAGGCGAGCAGGTCGTTGGCCGATTGCGATATCGCGCCGCGATACGCCGCGAGCTTGGCCGCATAGCCTCTCGCCTCGTTGAGAGCGGCGAGGAATGTCTCGTCATCCGCGTAGATGCTGGAGAGGTCCCAGCGATAGCGCTCTTCGATTTCGTCACGTGATTCGTATGCCATGAATTCACCGCTTTCTTGGGTTTAGATGTTAAGGGGTATTGCGCTGGTGCTGTCTACTGCTCTTCGAGCCCGAGGACAATCAGAACATGGGCGAGCACTTCCGAAAGGGTTTCGTCGTCCACTGCTCCGACGCGCTCGACTGAGTTGATGTTTCCTCTTGCCTCGAGGTCCATCGCACGAATCGCCTCGCATTGGACGAAGCCGTGGATGGGATTGTCGTCGGCGATGCGCACGTGGAGCGGATAGCCGTTGTCAACGGAGGTGACGGGAGCAAGCAGAGTGAGCGTGCACATGCTGTTGACGCGCCAGGGGCTGAGCACGATAGCGTAATGGCGACTTGCGGGCTCGTGACCGTGGGAGGGATTGAAGTTTAGCGAGACAATGTCGCCCTGTTCGCATATCATCGAGTCCACGCCTCCAGTTCGGCACCTACCATGTCATCATCGGGCCAGGCGGGGGCGGAATCTTGCTCATGAGGCTCATAGCCAGCGAACAGCGCGTCGAACGTGACGCCGCGCTTGGGGCGCACGCTGCGATGCGCTTTTCCGGCCGGGACGATTTCGATGTTGTTGCGCTCGTTTACGACGAGCTCAACGTCATCGCCTGATAAAAGGCCGACCGCACGCAATATGGCGCAGGGAATTCTTACGGCATCGGAATTGCCCCATGTCGAAATCTTTGTTTGCGGTTTGCTTGGCACCGTAATCATCGCCATCACATCCTTTGGGCTTTGCTGGCAGAGATAGTATATACCTTATGTATATACTCCTCAACACTTGCGCCTTCGTCGCGCTACCACTCCTCCATGCGATGGACACCCTTGAACCTCACGCCTGCGGGGCTTACCTTGAAGTCTGCCTGCCAAAGCTCGACGCCAGCTGCGGAGCAGGCATCCACGGTGCTCATCACCTCATCGTAGGTGGTGCCGCGGTAGTAGCGAAAGCCGAAGTTGTCGTAGTAGAGGCAGTACAGGATGACTGCCCGCTCGTGGTCTTCGAGGCTCGCGGCGAGCTCACGCAAGTGGCGCATGGCGCGATCCGTGGAATTGAAGGGCGCCTCCGGCAGATGAGGCACGTAAGTGGGCACGTCGGCCTGAATCTGCACGAGCGGCGTCTTGACCTCGAGATATAGTTCGTCATTGACAAGGAAGTCCAGGCGCGAGTCACCGAGTGAGACCTCGCGACGCAGGGCATGCACCGGACCCGTGACCTTAGCAAGGGCGCCGCGCTCGAGGAAATGCTCCACGTGGCGATTGGAGGCGTTCTGGTTGATGCCGATCCAGGGCTTGGCGTCATCTTCGGGGCGTGCCAGCGAGAACGCTTCGACGGTGCGAGCGAACTTGCGCTTGGGGTTATGGCTGTCCGAAACGAGGCAGGGCCTGCCGGCCAGGTCCAAGCCGCCGATGCGCGAGACCACGGGGCAATGACAGCGCAGCTCCTCGCCATCTAATTCGATATCCATGATGAAGCGGTTGGGGCGTGCGAGGATGATTCCCTCCCGAAGAGGTTCGGAAAAGGCATGAAAACGGTTGCCTTCCTTCTCGGACACGGCAATCCTCCTATGATGATGTGACTTGGGTTGAAATGACGGCAAGCCGCGAACGAATCCGCAGCTTGCCGGGTTCATTGTGTTGGTGGAGGTGCGGAGAATCGAACTCCGGTCCACGATAATCCTGCGAAAGGTGTCTCCAAGCTCAGTCGATGTTCGGTAGGAAGCTAGCTGGTACACCGACAAACCTGCCAGCTTCCTGTCGGTTCGATCTTAGCCCGGGGCATACCGACTACGTCCCCGGGAGCAGCCCCCTTTAAATGATCCCGTGCAGACGCCAGAGGCTTAGCAACTGGTTGGGAGGGCTGAACCTAAATTAGGCAGCCAGGGCGACAGGCTGAGCCTGTGCACCCTTGAAAGAAACAACTTTGCCAGTTAATTGGCTTTACCCCTGTTTAACGTGGCGAGGAGACCACGGCCTGCTGCCCTTCGCTCAAACTATCCTGTCGAAACCAGTCACCCCCAGTTTCAAACCCTTTTCAAGGAACGCCCGCTCAAGCGGGTTTCCCAGTATACGCCCCGCTCAATGGGACTTCAAGCAACGGGAATGAGACAAATGCTCAGTCTTACTGTCTCATTATCACGATTCTGCAACCGCCACCGAACTTCTTCCCACAAGCGCATGTAAGTCTGTTAGACTTTGCAACTGCGCGATACGCGCCAGGCCGATGTAGCTCAGCTGGTAGAGCACCGCACTCGTAATGCGGGGGTCAAGAGTTCGAGTCTCTTCGTCGGCACCACCAAAACCCAGGGCCAGCTGCTTCCTGCAGCTGGTCTTCTATCTTTGTGTCACTTTCTGCTCGAGCGTCTGAATGTATTCACTTGGATTATCGGAAATGTACTCGTGCACATGCCAGAATTCGATGGGGCTGCCATCGGGTATCAAGCGGTTCTTCTCCATGTGCTGGCATAGTTTTTTGTACATATGAGGCGTCTTTGCCGCGCCACCGGAAAAGGTGACGCAAACGTAGTCTCCAGCCGGGAAGCTATCTTCCGAGGAAAATGATGGCGAAGCAGAGTACATGAAGACTTCGCTAGACGAATAGTTGCCCTCGTCGTCGACCTGTTCGGTGTTGAGCAAAAAACAGGGAATGCTGTGAAACGCGTCGATTGGGAAGCCAAGCTCATGTGCCTTTAGAGCGACTGCGAGGGGTATTACGTTTGAGTTGCCGTGAAATGACCCGACGTTCAGGTATGGGCGTTCGGGATATGATTTGAGCGTGATAGTCTCGTTTGGTGCCGCATGAATAGACCGCGCGAGTTCGAGCAAACAGGACTCCACCTTCTTACGCTTTTTGGTCAAGGTATCAATCTGTGCGGTCAGCTTGCCTGCCTCCAGGGCGATGAGGTCAAGGCTCTTCGAGAGGCTATGATTATCAAAGAGTTCCTTGATTTGCGCGAGCGTGAAGTCCATCTCGAGTAGTGACGATATGATATTGAGTCGGCTGAAATCCTGCGCTTGATACTGACGATAGCCGTTCTTCGGGTTGCGCGAGGGGACGACAAGCCCTATTTCCTCGTAATAGCGAAGTGTATCGATGCTGATGCGATAGAGCGTCGCCGTTTGTTTGATGCTATAGGTGTAGGATAAGGGCTCTTCCATGGTTTCCTTGATTGAATTTGCAGACTGAATAACCTTTGGGTTGACCCAAAGGTTATTGTACGCTTTTTGAGTCACCCTGAATCGAAAAATCATAAAACACAAGTTCAAAGATCTGCAATTTACTCGAAATAATCCCTTGACCCCGGTTCTTGTCCTGACCTTACGATGTTCCCGCCAACTCGAGCTATGGAGGGAGCAGCAATATGAGCGTCAAAACTGCTACGGGAGTAATTGAGGGAGCAGAACTCGACAACGGAGTCGAAGCATTCCTTGGGATTCCCTATGCACAGCCGCCGGTAGGTGATTTGCGCTGGAAACCGCCAGTGGCTTTGGGCCCATCGGACCAGGTGATTCGATGCGATGAATTCGGCGCATCGGCCATGCAGTTCGAGGATCCGGTGGAACCGGCATCACTTCATCGTCAGAGCGAGGATTGCCTGACTCTCAACGTGTGGCGTCCTGCGGGACACGATTCTGTATGCGACGAGGTGCTTCCCGTCATGGTGTACATCCACGGTGGCGCCTACTTCAGCGGCGGGTCGGCCGATCCGCTCTACAACGGAGCCAACTTCGTGGCTGAGCATCCGGTCATCATGGTTAGCCTGAACTACCGCATCAACCTCTTTGGATCTTTGTGTCTCGATGTTCTGCCTGGTGGCGAAGCCTACAGGGAGGCGGGCTATCTCAATATCCTTGACCAGATATGCGCTCTAAAATGGATAAACGATAACATTGCCGCCTTCGGAGGGGATCCGGACACCATCACGCTGTTTGGCGAATCGGCTGGATCGTCGAGTGCGGCGCTTCTTTCCGTATGCCCGGCAGCGAAAGGCCTGTTCCGACGCGTCATCATGGAATCCGGTCCCATCGACCTCTACAAGACTCCAGAAAAGGGAGCCCCCTACGCCCGGGAACTTATGGAGATTCTTGATTGCACGAACGTAGAACAAATGGTGGCGAAGAGCGCTGACGAGCTCATCGAAGCCATGCAGGTGCTCTGTGATCGTCATCCATTCGAGGTGTCGCTCACATATGCTCCGGTCTGCGATGGAACGCTTCTTCCGCGCAAGCCCATGAAGGCATGGAAGGAAGGTGCTGCCAAGGACATACAGTTCATGATTGGCAGCACTGAAGACGAGTTCAACTACTTCAAGTTCTATTTCAAGCCAGAGGACATGCCTGCGTTTTGGGGCGGACAGACGCCATTTCACTTCGATGGCGAGCTGGACATACGCGACTGGGAAAAGGTCTTTGTCGAGGCATATCCGGAGCTTGACCTCATCGAGAACTACATCGAGTTCATGAACCAAACCGGATTTCGCGTGATGGGCGATTACATGGCCGAGATGCAGTCAGCATATAACCTGGTCTATGACTATTTGTTCCGATACAAATCGACCATCGAGGGTATGGGATCGTGCCATGCCATAGAGGTCCCCTTTGTCTTGAACAACTTGGATACGCCCAACGGTCTCGAATTCACGGGTCCTAATCCGCCTGAGCACCTATCCCATGAAATGAGCGCGTGCTGGTATTCGTTTGCCAAGCGCGGTGTTCCCGTCATGCCCGATGGCAGGCCCTGGCTCCCCTATACCGCCGAGTTCCACGCTGCCATGGTGATTGACGAGAAGGCATGGATTCAGGAACGCGACATCAACGAGAAGAACAACGCCCTATTCCGCGGAATGTGCGACGTTCTCATAAACGAGTAGGCAATCGGCGCCCACGGGGAGGCGTCGTAAGTGATGAAAAAGGAGGTTCATCATGGCAGGGACAAATAAATTGCCTGGCTATCGCTGGGTGGTACTGCTCGTCGTGTGCCTGATTTGCTTCATGGCAAATTACATGCAGTACCAGATATCCGCCTGGGGTGTCGAGGTGATGGATATCAATCAGATTGATGTGGCCGGCCTTACGAGCATGATGCTGTTGCCGATGATGGCTGGTGTCGTTTTGTCGATTCCCGCTGGTGCACTGGCAGATAAGTACGGCGTGAAGAACGTCGTGACGGTGGGCATGATCGTGGCGGTAATCGGTGGCTACATCCGTACGTTCATGATTGGCAATTATCCGGTTCAGATGGTCGCGATGTTCACGCTCGGTTTTGGCATCGCCATGCTAAACGCGAACATGACGAAGATATTCGGCGTGTGGTTTAAGCAGCAGACGAGTCTTGCCGTCGGCATTTACTATGCGGCATCATGCACGGCTATCGTACTCGCCCAGGCATGCTCCACCATGTTTGGCACCATGTTCATGTCGTTCCTTGTCGCTGCGATTGCCCTAACGGTGGTTGCTGCGATGTGGATTATCCTCATGCGCAACGTTCCCGTCGGCGAGGAGCTGCCTCCTGCCGAGCCAATCACTAAATATCTGGGTGTTGCCATAAAGAACCGCAACGTTTGGTTTATCGCCATCGCGTACGGACTGACCCTGGGCACGACAACGCAGTTCTGCTCCATCTTGCCCAGCGCCCTTGAGCTCGGTATGGGCATCGAGATGCAGACTGCCGGAACGATGGCATCTGTTATCACGATAGGCAGCTTCTTTGCCTGCTTCGCAGCTCCCGCATGGGTCATGTGGCGCGGCAAGAACAAGCCGTTCCTCATCTGGAGCACCATACTTGGTGCCGTCGTCATGGGCGTGAACTGGTTTGTTCCGCTCGGTCCGGCAATGTGGACCGTCCTCATCCTCAATGGCTTCTTCAGCGCGCTTTCCGGTCCCGTTATCGAGGCGATGATCCCCATGCTGCCCGGCATCGGCACCAAGTACGCCGGCAGTGCCGGTGGCCTCAATACCACTATCGGCGTGCTCATGGCCTATTTCATCCCCATCATCATTGCTGCTTGCTGCGGCGACAACTGGGTATTGAACTTGCTGGTGTGCGCTGCTCTGTTTGCGGCGAGCCTCATCCCCATCCTCTTCCTTCCCGAGACTGGTAAAAATGGCAAGCTCGCAAAGGAAGGCAAGCTGGGGCTTCCCGGTGAGGACTTGGGCGACGGCGACGCGAAGGTCGGCGTCAACGAGTTTCCCGGTGAGGCAAACGAACTGAAATAGAAAAGCCCTCGCGGAAATAGCCGCGTAAGCGGAGTAAAAGCCGGCAAGCCCGTTCTCTAGGCGCTTGCCGGCGAGCCTGCTAGAACGGGAGCAGCCATGGATGAAGACAGAAGACGGCCATACTGCTTCGTGATACTTGCGCTGGCATGTGCCCTTGCTTTCATGGGAAATTATCTGCAGTATCAGATTTCTGCGCTCGCTGTCGGGATCATGGAAGTTCTAACCATTGATACCGCAGGGTTCCAGCTTCTTTTTCTCATTCCGATGCTTGCCGCCGTTTTCTTTAGCATTCCCTTCGGCGTGCTGGGTGATAAGTTTGGTCCGAAACGCGTGGTGGGAATTGCATTTCTCATCGCGCTGCTCGGCGGCGTAATCAGACTCGCCGACCTTTCGAACTTTCCTCTGCAGCTTGTCTCCATGTTCTGCGTGGGTATCGGTATGACGGCACTTACGGCGAACAACGCCAAGACTCTCGGGCTGTGGTTTGGACGGCACACCGACTTCGCTATGGGCTTCTACTACGCGTTTTCATGTCTGGGCATATCGGCCTCGCAGGCGACAGCAGGTCTTGCCGGTTCCATCGAGGGCAGTTTCCTCATGGGAGATATCGCCCTTGCAGCCATTGTCGTTTTGTGGTGGGTTCTTGACCGCAATGTTCCTAAAGGCGTGCCCCTGCCCGAGAATGCTGCATCTGCTCCCGCGTTCGGTCGTGCCGCCAAGAACAAGGACGTCTGGCTCATTGCCCTATGTGCTGGACTGACACTGGCGGCTACTACGGGATTTGCGGGAATACTTCCTCAGGCTCTCGAACTCGATCGTGGCTTGAATACGCTGGCAGCAGGCCAGATGGCATCCCTTTTGACGCTCGCGAGCATGGTTGGCTGCATTGTCACTCCCTTCTTATGCTCGCGCTTTCCATCGACGCGCGGCTATCTTGTATGCATGGGCGTGGTCGGAACCCTGGTCATGCTCGCAACGTGGATGATGCCGGGGAACGGCGTCTCTCTCCTTGCGGTACTTTTGCTCAATGGTTTCACGACGAGCCTGCTTGGTCCGGTCATCCAGGCGCTTCCAGTCATCCTGCCCAAGATCGGACCGCGCTATGCCGGGAGCGCCGGCGGAATAATAGCCGAGGTGAGCCTGCTGCTGTCATTCGCGTTGCCTATAGCCGTATCCGCCATTGCCGGAGCAGACTACGGATTGAACTTCACGATATTCAGTTGCATCTATGGTTCTGCTCTTGTTTTCGTCATTCTGCTGCCGAAATTCTCCAACAAGGCTGGTGGAGACTCCGTCTAAGGCCTTCCGCGCGCCTAGTGCCACGATGTCTGCGACATATGATTACGGATACGCTCATCCCCCAGCTTACAAATTGAGCATGCGGCAGGATGATGGTCGCGTACAATAATGAGTCACCCTGCAAAACCCAGGGCCCGCGTCGCGGGCCTTTTTCTTCTAGGAGGCATCTATGGCGTTCACGCTCGACGATCTTGCGGCATATTACGCGCAGCTTCCCGAGGCAGGTGGCCTCGATAGTCGCTGCGAGATGTTCGTTCCCGGCGGCTTGAACGATCAGACCGTCCTCGACTTGGCATGCCGCCGCGGCAAGGGCGCCTACAAGCTCTCTGATCACGTGGGTCCGGCCGGCCATGTCATCGGCATCGATTGGCGCAAGCCCTTCATCGAGCGCGCCCGCGAGGGTGAGGCTCATGCAGTCGAGAGGAACAAGCTCACCAAGAGCAACATGGAATTCGTCGTCGCCTATCCTGAGATGATCGACCAGATCGGCATCGAGGAGGGCAGCCTCGATTACGTCTATGTCAACAGCGCTCTCAACCTTTTCTACGATCCGGCGTACGTCATCAAGCTCATCGGCCGCCTGCTCGTGCCGGGCGGCAAGCTCGTGTGCCAGACGGTGCTCGCCACGACACCGCGCGACAAGAAGGTCATCGCCGAAGCGTGCGCAATCGGAAACGTCGTCCAGGCGGCCCCGAATCGCAAGAACTTCGCGCTCTGGCTGCATAACGCCGGTATGGACATGCCCACCTACGAGACGCTCGAGGCGCGTCCCATCCAGCCCTGCGACGCCGTGGCCGCAGACGGGCAGGCGCCCATTGTCGAGACGGACGAGGAGGCGCGCTTCACGAGCTGCGTCGTGAACGTCGAGAAGCTCGGTGGCTTCGACTACCAGGCCTTCCTGCTCAAGGACATGAGCGATTTTCGCTAGAGATGGGCTGGGGTAGGGAAATGCCGGTTATGACTGGTGGCCTTGACGCCGAAGGCGACGAGGAGTTCTCGAGAATCAAGGAAGTGGCTGTCGTGGCTCTGAGCGATGGATTGAGAAGCGTCGAGGAAGTCGAGCGCATGCAGGAGATCTTCGCGCGCAACCACGACGAACACGAGCGTCTCGTTCGCGAGGATGCGGCTGCGTGCTCGGAGGAGCGCGCGCTCATGCTCGATGACGGTACGCTGTGGGAGTACGTGACCGTGCATGACGAGTACGTGCGCATCATCGGCTGCAAGACCGATGCCACCACGCTCGAGATTCCCGCCACCATCGAGGACAAACCGGTGGCCGAGCTAGCCGTCGATGCGTGCTCGTATCTCGAATCGGTGCGCGAGATCATCTGCTCGCCGCAGATCGAGAAGATCGGCAACTGCGCGTTTCGCTCGTGCATGAAGCTCGAGCGCCTCGTCTTACCCCGCAACGTCGAGACCTATGACTCGTCGTGGGTTCGCGGTTGTCGTGAGCTCGCGGAGCTCGTCTTGCCCGGCATGCTCGCGCGCGTCACTTCGAGCATCTTCGACGAGGGCCAGCTACGCGCCCTTGTCATCGGGTTTGGCACCTATGACTTTGCGCCTGGGCTCTTCGCGCAGGGAGCACTCGAGCAGATTAGCATCGACGATGAGAATCCCTACATAACGACCGACGGGCAAGCCATTTTCGCGCACGAAGGCACGCATTTGCGCGTGTTGGCGCTGTCTTGCGAGCGCTACGCCGTGCCAGATGGCTGCGAGGTCATCGAGAAGAAGGCCTTTGCGAATCGCTCCGAGCTCTACGAAGTCGAGCTCCCCGACACCATCACCACGATCGAGGACTACGCGTTCTCCTATTCGGGTCTCGAGAGCTTTACGTCTCCGCGCGACCTGCGCACCATCGGCGAGCGCGTCTTCTTCCGCTGCCGCAAGCTCACCCAGGTCACCCTCGACGAAGGGCTCGTGTCCATCGGCGACGACGCGTTCACCGGGACGGGTATCGAGACCTTGCGCGTGCCCGCGACGCTCGAGACGCTGGGCAATAGCATCGCGGCCGACACCAAGCTCGGCTTCTCCGGGGATGATGCGGGCTTTTCCATCGCCGCAGGTGGCATTCTCGAAATCGACCGCGAGGGCGGCCTGTACCGCAACACGCCCGAGGGCAAGCACTTCGTGCATCTGCTCGATGACAAGGCACGTGAGTACGCGGTGCAGCCCGGCACGATCGAAATCGAGCCGCATGCCTTCGCGCATCATGCGCACGTCACGAAGGTCACGCTGCCCGTGGGCTTGCTGCGCATCGGGGATGCGGCGTTTCGCGATTGCCACGAGCTTGCCATCGCCGACTTTCCCTCGACGCTCGAGGAGGTGGGCGACGAGGCCTTCCTCGACACCTCGCTTTCGCGCGCCTTCATTCCCCGCAAGCTGAAGCGCCTTGGCAACACCGCGCTCATCACGCATGGCGCGCACAACGGTGACGAGGCCCCTTCCCTCACGAGCATCGGCGTCGAGGAGGGCAACGAGCGCTTCTATTCCGTCCCCGGGCTGCTCATCGAGCGCCATGATGAGGGTGGCTCGCACGTCGTCGTCTATGCCGATGGCGTTGAAAGCGTGAGGATTCCCGAGGATGTGAGTGCCATCGATCCCTATGCCTTTGGCGGCGCTCGTCATCTGCGTGAGCTGTTCCTGAGCGATCGCATTCGGCACGTCGGCATGCGCGGATTGAGCCTCGATTGCTTTGTGGAGCACTTCCACATCGATCTGGACGAGCCCCATGAGGGCCATGCAAGCTTCGATTTCTACTTTCCAGATGCCCCGCGTAGCGCGCACGAAATCCAGCTCGCGTTTAACCTGAGCAGCTCGGTCGACCTGGCGCGCATTTTCAAGCACTACGACAGCGCGATTGTCAACATGCACGAATTCGACAAGAAGACGAGTGGTGCGCACGATGATTTCGACGTATACGGGCAGGCCAAACTCGCGATAGAGCGCCTGGCTGATCCCATCCTCATGAGCAGCACCAACAAGATTATGCTCACGCAAGTCCTTACCAAAAACCTTGAGGAAGTGTGCGAGGCGATTACGCGCCATGACGATCGCACGGCAATTGACGAGCTTCTTGAATTGGAGATTCTGAACAAGGATAATCTGCTTGATGTCATTGACCACATCGGCAAGCTTCAAGATGCGGCAATGACGGGATACCTTCTTGAGATAAAACGGCGGC
This sequence comes from Coriobacteriaceae bacterium, assembly GCA_025992705.1. Classification (NCBI taxonomy): domain Bacteria; kingdom Bacillati; phylum Actinomycetota; class Coriobacteriia; order Coriobacteriales; family Coriobacteriaceae; species Coriobacteriaceae bacterium. Next base: position 2,096,001 of record DAJPGJ010000001.1, on the reverse strand, counting down.
TGTTCCAACGAAGCGCCGTGGACTTCGACTTGTAAGGGGACGCGGCGTGGCGCACATTACCGACGAGAAGACCGAGCGCTTCAATCGGGCTGCGCGTCTCGCCACCGATATCATCGAGGAATGTCGCGTCCAGCTCATGCTCAAGTTCCGCTTTCTCGACCTTGCGTTATGGCGCATGGAGCTCGTTCCCGTGCACGCGCATGCCCGCTATCCGCTCTCGACGGACGGCAAGAACATCTATTTTGAACCTTACAGCGTGTTGGCGCGCTTTGGAGAGTCCTTCGACGAGGCGGTGCGTGATTACCTGCACCTGGTCCTGCACTGCATTTTTCGCCATCCGTACAATCGCGACTATCTACGCAACCGGGAGGCATGGTCGCTAGCCTGCGACGTCATTGTCGAAAGCGTTGCCATGGAGATGTGCGCGACGCGCTTCACGAGCGAGCAGGATGCGGACCGCGAGCAATATCTCTCGCAGGTAAGGCAGACCGTGGGCACGCTCATGCCGGCCAAGCTCTACCACCTGTTCGACCGCATCATGAAGAATCCGGAGGGGACGAGCTACTTCAACTACTCGAAGAGCAACATCGTCGAGATGCAGGCACTGTTCGAACGCGACAACCATGAGTCGTGGCCAGCCTTCAATGACCAGGAGGGCGAAGAAAAGCCTGGTGATATCGAGGAGATCGGCGAGGAGGACGACAACGCCGACGAGGTGGCGGATACGAGTGACCAGAGCCTGCAGTCGACGAGCGATATGGACATGAGCCAGTCCGACCCCTCCTCCGACCAGAAACAAGAAGGTCAGGATGATGGTGATGACGAGCAGGCTTCCGAAGACGACGATGCCGAGGACGCGAGCTCTAACGTCGATGGCTCGGGGCTCGATACGAGCGATGACGAGCTTGAGGGTTCGAGCAGCGAGATTGACACGGAGCAGCAGGTCAACGACGAGACCGCTCACGAGGAAAAGGAGTGGGAGGAGATCAGCCGTCAGATCGAGATGAACCTCGAGACCTTCTCCAAGGAATGGGGCGACGAGGCGCGTGATCTCATCTCGAGTTTGGCTATCGCCAACCGCAAGACCTACGACTACAGCGATTTCCTGCGTCGTTTCGCGACAGTGCACGAGGACATGCGCATCAATGACGATGAGTTCGATTACATCTTCTACACCTACGGGCTGGAACTCTACGGCAATATGCCACTTGTCGAGCCGCTTGAGTACAAGGAGACGAAGAGCGTGCGTGACTTCGTCATCGCCATCGATACCTCCGAGTCTGTGAGCGGCGATCTTTGCAAGCGTTTCATCGAGCACACCTTTGACATTCTCATGAACTCCGAGGAATTCGGTACCAAGGTGAACATCCACATCATCCAATGCGATGCGCGCGTGCAATCTGACACCAAGATCACGAACCCCGAGCAGCTCAAGGACTACCTCGCCAACTTCTATGTGCGAGGCTTCGGCGGCACCGATTTCAGACCGGTCTTCGACTATGTGTCCGACTTGCAAGACCGCGGAGAGCTCGAAAACTTGCAGGGGCTTTTGTACTTTACGGACGGTTTGGGCTATTACCCCGACAAGATGCCACCGTATGACGTGGCGTTCGTCTTCATCGACAACGGCGAAACGCATCTGCCAAGTGTGCCGCCGTGGGCCATGCGCGTCGTGATAGATGAGGACGGCATCAACCGATTCAAGAGCGCCGAGCGCGCCTATTCGTGATAAGACGGTCTCGAAGAAAGGATCAAGGCCATGAACATTGCCGACGCAAAGGAACAGATTAAGGACTCCGTCGAGGCCTACCTTCTCAAGGATGACGCGGGAATGTACAAGATCAACCCCGCGCGCCAACGGCCAATCTTCCTCATTGGCGCACCGGGCATTGGCAAGACCGCCATCATGGAGCAGATTGCCCAGGAACTCCAGATCGGCATCGTTTCGTACTCCATGACGCATCACACGCGTCAAAGCGCGCTGGGTCTGCCGCGCATCGTGCATAACGAGTTCGAGGGCTTCGAGTACGACTCCTCCGAGTACACGATGAGCGAGATCGTCTCGTCCATCTACGATTACATGAGCGAGACAGGCCTGCATGCGGGCATCCTGTTCCTCGACGAGATCAACTGCGTCTCCGAGACGCTATATCCTTCGATGCTCCAGTTCCTGCAGTTCAAGACTTTTGGACGTCATCGCATTCCGCATGATTGGATCATCGTCTGTGCGGGAAACCCGCCTGAGTACAACAAGTCGGTACATGAATTCGACATCGTTACGCTCGACCGCTTACGCGAAATCGAGGTCGAGCCTGAGTATGCCGCATGGAAGCGCTACGCCACGCAGAAGGGCATACATCCGGCGGTAACGACCTTCCTCGAGGCCAAGCCCGACTGCTTCTACCTCGTGCAGTCCAAGCCCGGTGGTGGCAAGAGCTTCGTCACCGCACGCGGTTGGGAGGATTTGGCCGAGGCCATCGCGCTCTACGAGGAAATGGGCAAGCCGATCAGCCGCGATCTTATCGGACAGTTCCTGCGCGACGACGACATCGCCGATAGCTTCTCGGTGTACTACAACCTCTTCGACAAGTACCGCTCTGACTACCAGATCATGAGCATTCTCGCCGGCGAGGCGGGACTCGATATCATTAACCGTGCGCGTGGTGCCGAGTTTGATGAGCGCGTGGCGTTGCTAGGCCTCATGCTCGATGCAGTCTCTACGTCGTGTGCGCATGCCCTTGAGCAGGAGGAGGTCGTCATCGAGCTGCGCGACATCCTGCGCGATGCCAAGCCGAGATTGCTCGAAGGGGCAGTGGTGGATGATACCGTTGGAGTCGTCATCTCGGCGCGCGAGCAGAGCTTGGCGCGCAAGGTTGCTTCCGGCACTGCCAAGCCGAGCTTCGAGCGCAAGGAGGGTCTCGTCATCGCCAAGCTCAAACGCCTCGTGGAGCAGTGCAGACTTGCGGGTACGGTGGCTGGCGAGGATGCCTTCGCGACCATCAGCGATGCGTACCGCGATGAGGTCAACGCAATCGATCCGCTCGTCAAGACGGCGGACACGCAGATGACCAATGCGATCAAGTTCATCGAGGAGGCCTGGGGCAACGGACGCGAGATGCTCGTTGCGATCGCCGAGATTACGACGCGCCAAACGACCACTCAGTTCATCGCTCACTATGGCAATGAGGAGTATTACGCGCACAATGACGAGCTCCAGGTTGATGAACATCGCCGTAGCCTCGCTGAGCGCGTGCGTACGCTCGACATCAACGCCGAGGAGGCCATGCAGCCGGGCGAGACTGCCGCGACGGGTGGCCAGACGATCGCCGAGTACTACGGCGGCAAGCAGTTCGAGTATGGCTTTGCGTCCATGAGCAAGATGACCCTGCCCGATGCTGCGCAGCTCAAGGGCAAGACCGTGCTCGACGTGGCGTGCAGGCGTGGCAAGGGTTGTTTCAAGTTCAGCGCGAAGGTGGGCGGTACGGGTCACGTCATCGGCGTCGACTGGTCGCCGAGCTACATCGAGGAGGCCATTGTCGATTCCGAGAAGGCGTGGCGCAAGAACGGCCTCAAGGCCAATAACATGAGCTTCAAGGTTGCCTACCCCGAGGACCTCATGCAGGCTGGCATCGGGGAGGGCACGGTCGACGTCGTCTACATCAACAACGTTATGACCTTGCTCTACAACCAGGGCAAAGCACTTGAGGAGTTCTACCGTGTGCTCAAACCGGGCGGATTGCTCATCTGCGAGACGATCGTCTCCGACGTCACGCGCGACGATGCGGTGGTCGAGGCGGCGCGCGGCATCGGCAATAGCATCCAAGCGGCACGTACCGAAGATCTGCTGCGTAGCCAGATGGAGGCCGCGGGATTCGCGGATGTCGAGGTCGTCGACTCGTATTCGGTCGAAGCCGATCGTGGCTTCACCTCGAGCACGGTGGTCGAGACTGTTCCCACCACCGAAACGGTCCGCTTCGAGGCCGTCGCCCTCAACGCCCGCAAATAGCCCCGCTGTCATTTCGAGCGGAGCGAAGCGGAGTCGAGAAATCTCTTCGTTCCGCGGCTGCACTCCGCTGTCATTTCGAGCAGAATGGCGAGATTCCTCCGCTTCGGGGCCCCATGGCCTCTCCGGTCGGAATGACAATAACGCCCCTTGTCATTTCGAGCGGAGGCGCGCAGCGCCGTAGTCGAGAAATCTCGCCCTTTCTCGCCTATTCCGGCTGACGAGGCGATATCTTCGAGAGCCTGATTGCATGCGTTGCCAAACGCAGCGCTGCGCGCGTATTGGGGTCATCGAGATCCATGCCCGTTATCTGCTTGATCTTACGCAGCTTGTCGAATGCTGTCGTGCGCGAGCAATATTCTGCCGCAACCGTGGGCTTCATCTGGAAGTCATGCTCGATATAGCTATCGAGGAAGTGCAGCAGTGAACCCGCGCGCGCCTGGCCATGCTCGTAATTGCGCAGGCGACTGTACCCTGGTGGAAACAGCGTCGTCGGTGGGCACGTCTCCAATAGGTGCAGCGCCACGAAATCAAGGAAGCGGTCGTGAAAGATCGACACGTCCTCGTCGGCGCTCAACGCGATGCTCATCTGCACGGCTGACTTGGCCTGCTGGCCGTAGTAGTAGAGATCCTGCAGCTCGCTGAATGGATTGCTCGCCCCAACGTGCGCTTCTTTTGAGAGCGTGTGCAGGCGAGCGGCGATCTCGGATGCCGCCTCGCGATACCCCATCTTGGCATGCGTGAGATTCACGACGACGACTAGATACTCCTCTTGAGGCAAATACACATGCGCAGGCGCCTTGTCCGTCACCTCGGGTTGAATGGTTGCGAGCATTGAGCGAAACGCCCCGTCGGGAATTGTGCTCGTTACGCAAAGGTACTCATCGAGCAGATCCCAACCCCAATCGGCAATGGCGTCCTCGAGCAGTTGCCACGAGGTTATGTTGCGATGCAGCAGCAAGTTAAGTTGCTCGGCCAAGGCGCTCGGATCGGCATCCTGCGTCGGTTCATCATGCAGGCAATAGCGCAAGAGTGCAGCCGCACGGCGCATCGCCTCCTCGTCGCCACGCTCAACAGCATCGGCAAGGTTCGTAAAGCCGTCCGCATACCAGGCGCTGGCCTCGGCGCAGTCTTTGAGGGCACGATCAAAGTCACTTTCCGGTGCATCGAGTATCAGGACGTTGAGCGCTTCGCATGCAAGCAGGTCTTCTTCATCAGGAATGCCCACACACAATAGGTTGGTGCCATCCTTAGCTCGGGACGCGCAACTTGCAAGCTCGTTTGCGCGCATGGCATACAAGGCGGTGGCATCATCAAGCGGCAGAGCGCCAGCAGGCGTCACATAGCGAATCTGCCTGCTCCCTTCCGCATTGCGCACATGTGCAGACGCATGCCATTGTGCAAGGTCGCCTGCCAGTATCTCCATGCTCAGGAACATACCATCTCATTTCACTTATTCCGTACGATTGGTACGGAATCGAACGCACGGGCTCTCGGTAGAATTATAGCTATCACCTGGAAATACCCGTAGACACTTGTACTCGGAGGCAGGAAAATGTTGTCTAATCCGTACTCTGAGTACGGGTCTCATCGCAACTGGCCGCAGCGTTCGGGTCTGTCCAGCCATACGGCACCACGCGATAGCTTTTCGGCACCCCTTCACGCTCATATGCTTGCGTTATGGCGAATCATTGTGCATTTCGAGCGAGAGGAGCAGGACATGGCGTTAAGAAAGACCGCGTCACCAGCTGTCAAGCTGGACAGTCTCTCTGACGTGAACGACCTGGGTAAGCCCTGGAGATTCACAGATGAGGACACGGGGCTAACCGTTACGAGGAGCTGCGTGTGGTCGCCGCCGGGTTGTCATCCGGTTGGCTGTGGTCTCAAGCTCTATACCGACGAGAACGGGCGTCTCGTCAAGGTCGAAGGAGACGAGAACCATCCCGTCACCCAGGGGCGCCTCTGCGTACGCTGCATTGCGCTGAAGGACTACGAGTACAACAACTCCCGCATTCTGCATCCGATGAAGCGTGATCGCGACAAGCGCGGGCAGGCAGACGCGTGGGAGGAGATTACCTGGGACGAGGCGCTCGATCTCATCGAGAAGCGCTACACCGAGATCACGAGCAAGTACGGCAAGGAAAGCTTCGTGAACTTCGGAGGCACTGGGCGCGAAGGCGGCGTCTCGTGCATGACCTACACTGCGATGGTGTGGCAAACGCCCAACGCCTGCTATACGCAGTCAGGGTACGCGTGTTATTTCCCGCGTCTGGCCGCTGGCACCATGTCTGCTGGCTTAGTCTACCCCGAGATGGACTACGCGGGTTGTCTGCCTGGCCGCTATGAGGATCCCGAGTACCACATCCCCGAGGCAGTCGTGCTGTGGGGCAAGGTGCCCACGGTATCGAATCCGGACGGTGCGTTTGGTCATGCGGTTATCGACCTCATGAAGCGTGGCAGCAAGCTCATTATGGTCGACTCGCGCGTCAACTGGCTCACGACGCGCGCGGCCTATCACCTGCAATTGCGCCCCGGCACCGACACGGCCATTGCCATGGCGATGCTCGACGTGATAATCCGCGAGGGTCTCTACGACCATGAGTTCGTTGAGAAGTGGTGTTACGGCTTCGAGCAGCTCGCCGAGCGTGTTGCCACCATGCCGCCCGAGAAGGCTGCCGAGATCTGCGGCGTTCCCGCCGAGGACATCATCGGAGCGGCGCGCATGTACGCCAACGCCGAGGCCGCCACGATTCAGTGGGGTCTTGCGACCGACCAGAAAACCAACGGCATGCAGCAGGCGCAGTGCATCATCGCCCTCATGGCCATCACGGGCAACATCGACCGTCCCGGCGGTCAGATAACCACAGGCGGCGCTGTCGCGCTCGACGCCGACACCGAGGAAGACGACGAGTACATGCCCTACATGGCACTTGACGACGACGAGCTGCGCGCCAAGATGATAGGCCTCAAGGAGTACCCGGCATACTGCGGCATGAGCCAGAACTCGCACGCCGACCTCACGCTACGCTGCATGGAGACCGATGATCCGTATCCTCTGCGCATCGGCGCCTTTGCGGGCAACAACCTGCTTGCCTGCACGTCGGCCGAGCCCAAGCGTTGGGAAGCGGCCATCAACCGCTCACTCGAGTTCGTCATCGGATTCGACTGCTTCATGACGCCGTCCATCCAGGCAGTCTGCGACATCGTCTTGCCGCTGGCCACGGTCGTCGAGCGCGACAGCACGGTGGCTGCCGCATATGGATCGGCGCCCCTGTACTTCGGCACGCAGAACAAATGCGTTGACGAGGGCGATTGCCGCGGTGATCTCGAGCTGCTCTACATCCTCGGCAAGCGTCTCAACCCCAAGCGCTTCGAGGAGTTTGATAGCTACTATGACCTGTTGCAATTCCTGCGCTTTGGTAAGAGCCGCACGTTCGAGGAACTGCGCGAGCAGGTGTGCATCCAGAGCAAGAACGAGTATTACAAGTACGAGAAGGGCTTGATGCGTCCTGACGGCGCACCTGGCTTCAATACGCCGACCGGCCGCGTCGAGCTCTATAACCTTGGGTTTCAGCAGTTCGGCGACGACCCGCTTCCGTACTACGAAGAACCCGATTTCAGCCCCATCAGCACGCCGGAGCTCCTGAAAGACTATCCGTTCGTGCTCACGACCGGTGCGCGCACCTACGCGTTCTTCCACTCGGAGCATCGCCAGATTCCTCGCCTGCGCGAGTTGAACCCCAATCCGCTCGTGGAGATTAATCCCGAGACAGCCAAGAAGCTTGGCATCGTCGATGGGCAATGGTGCCGTGTGTACAACCAGTTTGGCGAGGCCTATCTCAAGGCGAAGCTGACGGTGTCCGTGAAGCCTGATGTGATTCATGCGCAGCACGGCTGGTGGTTCCCGGAGGAGGACGGTAATGCGCCGCATAACTACGGTGTATACCGCTCCAACATCAACAATCTCATCCCGAATTTCCATGTCGGCAAGCTGGGCTTCGGCGCACCGTTCAAATGCATGCTCTGCAATATCGAAGGCACGGATGAGAACTTTGATACGGACATGCAGCTTATCCAGGATAAATTCGGGGAGTTGAGGTAGTCATGGAAGCAATGGGACTGCTTATCGATTACGAACTATGCACGGGTTGTCAATCATGCGAGGTGTCATGCAAGGAAGAGCACGATTACCCCGTGGGCAAATGGGGTATCCGTGTGTTTGATGATGGCCCATGGGAGATTGAGCCCGGCCACTACAACTGGAACAAGATTCCGGTGCCGACGGATCTGTGCGACTTGTGCATCGATCGCACGAGCCGCGGTCGAGAGCCCATTTGCGTGCATCACTGTCTTGCCAACGTGATGTATTACGGACCAGTCACCGAGCTTGCGCAGAAGATGGACGGACAGCGACGTCAGGTCATTTTCACGCCGGTCTACAAACCATACGAAAAGCTGAGAGACTAGAAACGAAGACGGAGTGTCGTTGAAAGGGGCGCTCCGTCTCTGCAAGGAGGTCTTTATGACGCTTCCTAATATCGAGCGGTCAGGGAAGACGGCGCACGTGCGTTATCGAGGTGGTGTACAGGGGCAACCTCCCGAGGATGTCTGCTGGGATGAGCCCACGACCATTCGCATGGGTGTGGGTGAGGTCATACGCGGCATCGACGAGGCACTCTATGACATGGAGATTGGCGAGATGCGCACCGTCGTAATCGAGCCCGAGAAAGCCTACGGAGAGCATGATCCGGCTGGCGTGCAGCGATTTTTGCGCCGCGACTTTCCCAATGGTGACGACATCTACGAAGGTTTCGTGGGCAGTTGGGTCAATCCGGTATCTCAGCGTAGGATTCCGGCCATCTGCACGAAGGCGACAGAGGACTTCATCCAAGTCGACTTCAACCATCCCTTTGCCGGCAAGACGCTCGAGTACGAAATCGAGCTGCTTGGAATAAGCGACGATTGATCTCCCCTGTCATCTCGAGCGAAGCGAGAGATCTCTCCGTTCCGCGGCCTGGCGGCTGTTCCAGTCGAGATGACAGGAGCATCAAAAAAGGGGTGGCCCTTAGGGGCCACCCCTGTGCGACTGCCGAGTCTGAGAGTCGCTTTTAGAACTTCGCGTACTTCTTGAGGTTGCTTTCGAGCTTCTCGATGAACTTCCTGGCCGTATCGGAAAGCTCCGCGCCCTTCTTCACGATGTAGCCCAGGTGCAGCGTCACGTCCGTGTCGAGGCGTACCGTGGCCAGTGATGATCCATCGGAGATGCCGACGAGGATGCCGCTCGTCACCGTGTAGCCGTTGAGCGCGACGATGAGTTCGGAGAGCGAGGCGCGGTCCGTGCAGGCGATGCTCTTGTGGCGCTTCTCGTCCGCGAGGGCCTCTTCGGCGAAATAGACCGGAGCATCCTCCTCCTGCTCGAAGTAGATGTACGGGAAATCCTCGAGCTGATCGAGTGTGAGCGATTCGGCGTTCACGAACGGGTGGCTCTTGGGAAGCGCGACACGAGGGGTCGATTCGATGAGCTCGACGAATTCAACGCCTGCCTCCGCGAAGGCCTCCTCGAGCCCGTCTTTCGAGCGCGTCGTCTCGACGAGCACGCCGATCTCGCTCTCGCCATTCGCGACGTCTTCGATGACGCGCCTGGTCGTGCGGTCACGCAGCGCGTACTCGTAATCATCACCGCCCAGCGAAAGCACGAGGCTTGCGAAGGATTGAACATCGAACAGGTAGTGCTGTCCGGAGATTGCGAATTTCTTGGTCATGATGTCTCCTTTGCCTTCCTACGCGTTCTGGTTGCGCTCGTCGATGAAGCGCTTGGCCTTGTGCTCGCTCGAGGTGCCGAGCTTGTCGGTGTCGAACACGAGCACCTTTGCCGGACGTACGCCCGTATGGGTCTTGAGTTCGTTCTCGACGCGCTTGGCGATCTCATCGTACGCCTCGTCGGAGCCAAACGCACGCTCGACGGAGACTTCGTAACGCGTCGTGTAGTTCTCGTCGTAGACGCGGATGAGGTACTCGCCTGACAAGCCCTTGTCGTTGCGGACGATGTATTCGATATCGCTCGGGAACACGTTGACGGCGCTCACGATGAACATCTCGTCCTTGCGGCCCTGGATGTAGATGCGGGTCATGGTACGGCCGCACTCGCAGGTCTCGCGGTTGACGTGGCCGATGTCGCCGCTGCGGAAGCGGATCATCGGACGCGCGCGTTTCTTGAGCGTGGTGTAGACGATTTCACCGCGCTCGCCATCGGGCAGGACCTCGCCCGTAACGGGATCGACGACCTCGACGAGAATCTGGTCCTCGATGATGTGCAGGCCGTCCTTGGCGTCGCACATGGCGGCGCAGGCGCCGTAGATGTCGGAGAGGCCGAAGAAGTCGTAGACGCTCGCGTCCCAGATCTCCTCGATGGCTTTGCGCGTCGACTCGATGGAGCCGCCGGGCTCGCCGGATATGATGATGTGCTTGAGCGAGGCGAAGTCCGTCTTGGGGTCGTAACCCTTCTCGATGGCCTTTTGGCCGAGCTGCCAGGCATAGGAGGGCGACGACCAGAAGAACGTGGGCTGGTACTGCTTCATGGCCCACAGCAGGCGGTCGCTCGGGACGGCACCAACCCAGATGCCGAGCGCGCCGAGCTCCTGGGCGCCGATGACGCACGGGCCGCCGACATAGAGCGCGAAGTTCATGCCGTGCAGGTAACGATCGTTGGGACGCATGCCTGCCTGCCAGAACAGGCGGCTCTCGGCCTTCATGAAGTCCTCGAAGTCACCCTGCGTGAACGGGCTCATCGTGGGAACGCCGGTCGATCCCGATGAGGTCGCCATGTAGACGACGTCGTCTTCGGGTACGCCGCACAGCTCGCCAAAGAAGCTGCCGACACCTTGCGTGTCACGCTCGGTTTGCTTGTTGATGAAGGGGAACTTCTGCAGGTCGGCGAGGGTCTCGATCTCGGGCGAGACGCCGGCCTCGTCCCAGGCGCGCTTGTAATAGGGGCAGTTGTCGTAGGCGAATTTCAGCTCGTCTTTGAGATAGCCAAGCTGCAACTCCTCAAGCTGCTCGCGCGGCATGGTCTCGATCTCTTTGTCGTAGTACTCCTGGTCATATGGAACGTTCTTCTTTGCCATGCCGAGCTCCTTTCGTGTGGTATCGGTCTTGCTCTCGGATAGACGTCCGCTATTTCACCACTCTTCGACTTCGTTGCATAGAGTTTTGCCCATGCGTAGTTTCGATACCTTGCTATTGATAAAATAGATTGATAAGCAATATATACGATTGAAGGAAACCATGACCCTCCAACAGCTTCGTTATCTCATCGCAATTGCCGAGACCGGATCCATGAGCGCAGCGGCCAAGCACATGTACGCATCCCAATCGAATCTTTCGATTGCCGTCAAGGAACTCGAGCGCGAGTTTGGCATCGAGATATTCACGCGTACCAATCGTGGTGTGGCACTCACCAACGAGGGAAACGAACTGCTTGCCTACGCGCGACAAATCGTCGAGCAGGCAAACATGCTCGAGGAGCATTACGCGAGCAAGAGCCACGAGGCGCGCTTCTCGGTTTCGACACAGCATTACGCGTTCTGCGTCCGCGCATTCATCGACACGGTGGATAGCTGCGATGACGAGGAATACGACTTCATCATGCGCGAGGCGGCGACTGGCGAGATTATTGATGACGTGCGCACGCATCGCTCTGACATTGGTATTCTCTACATTGACCGACACAATGCGCGCGTGCTGCGCAGCGCCTTCGAAGATGCCCAGCTCGTGTTCACGCCGCTCTTTGAGGCACCCGTCAACGTGTTCGTGGGCGAGCACCATCCACTGGCGCATCGTGAGATGCTCACGCTCGATGAGTTGGAAGATTACCCGCGCTATTCGTTCGAGCAGGGTGTCGCCAACTCCTTCTTCTTCTCGGAAGAACCGCTCTCCGAGGTGCCGCACAAGCGCAAGATTCGCATTTCCGATCGCGCGACGCTCACGAGTCTGCTCACTGACTTCGATGGCTACACGCTTTCGACGGGCATACTCACGCCCGAGATGCAGGACGGCATCGTCTCCATTCCGCTTGATACTGATATCACCATGACTGTGGGATATCTCATCCATAGGGATCGTGTGCTCGACGGTCTGCTCGCGTCTTACATCGACAACCTGCGTGCCGTCATCAAGAGCAATCCGCTCGTTGCGAGGTATCTGGGTGAGTGAGTTGCGGTACCATATCGGGTTAACTACAACGTCAACGAATGAGGCTGTCATGAGCGACCAATTCGACAATCGCGAGTTAATCATCGAGTACCTCGAATCGGGGTGCAAGGGCGGTGACATGGGCTACATCGGTGTCGAGATCGAGCAGTTCGTGCTCGACGAGGACGGCGATCGCGTACCCTACATCGAGAAGCACGGCCGTCTGGGCGTGCGCGACATTCTCGAGCAGTTAAGTCCGTACTATTCCGAGGTCGTGCGCAACGAGGAGGGCGATATCCTGTCACTGTTCCGCCTCGATTCCAACGTGACCATTGAGCCTGCGGCACAGCTTGAGGTCTCCATATCGCCTATGCTCTCGCTAGCAGACGTCGAGCACGAGTACGACAACTTCGCCTTGCGCATGAAGCAGATCCTCAGGCCCTTCGACTACACGCTCGTCCCACTGGGCTACGACCCCAAGAATCATGCGGCAGACCTTCCCATCATCCCCAAGCCGCGCTATCACTTCATGGACGAGTACTTCTCGAAGCTACCTGGCATGCACGCCGAGCGCATGATGCGCGCGACCACCTCCATGCAGGTTTCCATTGACTTCGCGAACGAGGCCGACGCCGTGCGCAAGCTGCGCATCGCCACTTTGCTTGGTCCCGTCTTCTCATATCTGCTCGATAACGTTCCCGTCTTCGAAGGCGAGCCCAACTCTACGCCGCTTCGTCGCATGAAGGTGTGGCGTGAGGTCGATCCTGCTCGTTGCGGTGCCATTCCGGGCCTCTTCGACGAGGGATTCGGCTTTGCCGCCTACGCGGATTGGCTGCTCTCCGTTCCGCCTATCTTCATCACGCGCCCTGACGTGCATTCCACGGGAACGATGACCGCGGCCGAAGCCTATGCGGATGCGCCTATGGACAAGGCCGATATCGAGCACCTGTTCAGCATGGTGTGGCCAGACGTGCGCCTCAAGCGCTACGTCGAGATTCGTCAGGGCGACTCGGTGCCCTTCGACGTTGCGCTCGGATATGCCGCGCTCATCAAGGGCATTTTCTATGGCGAGACCAATCTCGACATCATTGAACGCGCGCTCGGAGTGGGCGAGGATGGCATTTGGCCCTATACCGAGCAAAGTGTCGAAGATGCCATCGATGCTGTGATTACCGATGAGCTCGATGCCGTGATCTATGGCCGTACGCTCGAGAGCTGGATTGGGCTGCTCTTCCAGATTGCACCCGATGGCCTGGGCGTCGAAGCGGATTATCTCGAACCGCTCATGGACTTCAAGGGGATCTAACATGGCGGGAACCTTCACCGATCAGGTTCGCATACAGGTCAAATCTGGCAACGGCGGTGCCGGATGCACCTCGTTTCGTCGCGAGGCCCATGTTCCCAAGGGTGGTCCTGACGGCGGCGATGGTGGCCGCGGTGGCGACATCATCATCGTTGCGGATGCCACGGTTTCCACGCTCATCGACTATCGCTACAAGCACCATTTCAAGGCGCAGAAGGGCACGCATGGGCAGGGCAAGCGCATGCACGGCGCAAACGGCGAGGACCTCATCCTCAAAGTGCCCGTGGGCACGGTCGTGCGCCTGCTCGATGAGGATTTGGAGCCATGCGAGGAAATCGCCGACCTCACCCATAACGGCGAGCGCGTCATCGTCGCCAAGGGTGGCCGTGGTGGCCGTGGCAACACGCACTTCGTCACGCCCACGAGGCGCGCCCCGTCGTTCTCCGAGCTGGGCGAGCCGACCGAGCCGTTCTGGATCGAGCTCGAGATGAAGCTCATGGCAGATGCCGCGCTTGTGGGCATGCCATCGGTGGGCAAGAGCTCGCTCATCGCCTGCATGTCGGCTGCGCGTCCCAAGATCGCTGATTATCCGTTCACCACGCTCACACCCAATCTGGGCATGGTGCGCTACGGCGACCTGAGCTTCACGGTGGCAGACGTCCCCGGTCTCATCGAAGGTGCCGCCGAGGGCAAGGGCCTGGGTCACGAGTTCCTGCGTCATGTCGAGCGCACGGCCCTCATCTTGCACGTCGTCGATTTGACGGGCGGCCTCGAGGGACGCGATCCGGTCGAGGATTACGAGATCATCAAACGCGAGCTGGCTCTGTACGCCCCCGAGCTCGCCGATCGCCCCGTCATCGTCGTGGGCAACAAGGTCGACGTGCCCGGGACCGAGGAGAATCTCGAGCGCCTGCGCGCGCACGTGAAGGCCGAGAGCGAGGAGCTCTCCGAGCGTCTGCTCGACGACGGCATAGACATTCCCAATCCCATCCCGTTTTTCGCGGTGAGTGCCGTAACGCAAACGGGCATCGACTCGCTCATCGCGGCAACCGCGACCGAGGTCCATCGCTTGCGTGAGCAAGCGGCCGAAGACCCAATGCCCGAGTACGACCAGATTTGGGAGCACAAGCGCCTCGAGCGCGATCGCGCCATCGAGGTCGAGGAAGAGGAGCCGCATGCATGGCGTGTGCACGGCAAGGGCGTCGAGCGCATGGTCGTCCAGACCGAGTGGGACAACGACGAGGCCGTCGCCTTCCTGCAGCGCCGCATGGAGCGTGCTGGTGTCGAGCGCGCGCTTACCGCAGCGGGGGCGCATGCCGGCGACGAGGTGCGCATCATGGACATCGCCTTCGAGTTCGAGCCTGCGGGCTGGGGTGATGATGAGTTCGATAACATCATTGATCGAGAGGGCTAGGCGATGAAGCGCGTGGTAATCAAGATCGGTTCGTCCACCCTCGTGAAGGATGGCAAGGTTGATGCCGTCTTCGTGGGGCATCTTGCCTCCGAGTGCGCCAACCTCATGCATGACGAGGACATCCAACCCATCATCGTGTCTTCGGGATCTATCGCGTTGGGTCTCGAAGTGCTCGGCATTCACGGCGAACGCCCCGATGACATGCCCACCTTGCAGGCTGCTGCTTCCATCGGCCAGGTCGGCCTCATCCGCCAGTACACCGACACCTTCGCCTGCTTTGGCGTGACGGTGGGACAGATCCTCATGACGCGTGCGACCACCGGGCAGCGCGAATCGTACTTGCACGCACGCGACACGATCGAGCGTCTGCTCGAACTCGGCGTGGTGCCCATCATCAACGAAAACGACACCGTTGCCGTCGAAGAGATTCGCTTTGGCGACAACGACACGCTCGCGGCCATGGTCGCGACATCCATCAACGCCGACCTTGTGGTGCTGCTCAGCGACATCGACGGCCTGTACACGGCCGATCCGCGTAAGAACGAGGACGCCGAGCTGCTCAACACCGTGAGCAAGATGAGCGAGGAGATCGAGAATGGTGCCGGTGGCGTTGGCAGCCGCAGCGGTTCGGGCGGCATGCTCACCAAGATTGCCGCTGCGCGCGTGCTCATGGCGGCGGGCATTCCCATGGTCATCTGCGAGGGCCATCGTCGCGGAGCAATCACCGATGCGGTTCACGGGCGTCAGGTCGGCACGACGTTCTTCGACGAGAGCTCGAACGGTCTTGCGGCGCGCAAGTCGTGGATTGCACTCGGTGGCAAGGTGAAGGGTCGCGTTGCCTGCGACGATGGCGCCTGCAATGCGCTGCTCAACCACGGCGGCTCGCTGCTGCCCGTGGGCATTGCATCGCTCGAAGGCTGCTTCGACGCAGGCGATCCGGTCGACGTCGTCGATTTGCAGGGACGCATCATTGGTCGCGGACTTGCCGGGTATGGCGCCGACGAGCTTTCGGAACTGCTTGGGAAGCACGGTGCCCGCGAGTTCATCAATCGAGACGAGCTCGTCATCTTCTAAATGAGACAAATGGACAGGTCATTTGTCCCACTATCAACCGGTGCCCGTTCATTATCCCGCCTGCCGAACGATTGCGGCGAGACCAAAGTAGCACCGTTATACTTATGTCGTTATGTAACCTTTCAGGGAAGGTGAATCTGGAATGTCTCTCAAAATCGGCATCAATGGTTTTGGCCGCATCGGTCGTCTGGTCTTCCGTCTTGCAGAGCTTGATCCGGACGTCGAAGTCGTCGCCATCAACAACCCGAGTGACCTCGAGTGCGCGGCGTATCTGACCAAGTACGATTCCAGCCAAGGCCGTGTCTTCGAGGAGTGCTATGCCAAGGAGGGCGCGCTCGTCGTCGAAGGCCACGAGATCAAGGCGTTCCAGACGCGCGAACCCAAGGAGCTCGATTGGGGTGCCGTGGGCGCCGAGGTCGTCATCGAGTCCACGGGTCGCCTCAAGACCGGCGAGGCCTGCCAAGTGCACCTCGATAACGGCGCCAAAAAGGTCGTCATCTCCGCTCCGGGCACGGACGTGGACGCCACCATCGTCATGGGTGTCAACCAGGACGTCTACGACCCGGCAACGATGAACATCGTCTCCAATGCGTCATGCACCACCAACTGCCTTGCCCCGTTTGCCAAGGTCCTCAATGATTCCTTTGGCATCAAGCGCGGTCTGATGAACACCATCCACGCATACACCAACGACCAGAAGATCCTCGACGTGCATCACAAGGACTTCCGCCGTTCGCGTGCTGCTGCCCTTTCCATGATTCCCACCTCCACGGGTGCCGCTAAGGCTGTCGGCCTGGTGCTTCCGAGCCTGCAAGGCAAGCTCGACGGCTTCGCGACCCGCGTTCCCACCCCGACGGGCTCGATGGTCGACCTTACGGCCGAGCTCGAGAAGGATGTCACGGTCGACGAGATCAACGCCGCCATGAAGGCTGCTGCCGAAGGCCCGATGAAGGGCATTCTCGAGTACTGCGTCGACCCCATCGTCAGCTGCGACATCATCGGCGACCTGCATTCCTCGATTTTCGACTCCAAGCTCACCAAGGTGCTTGGCGGCGAGGGTAACTTCGTGAAGTGCATTTCCTGGTATGACAATGAGATGGGCTACTCCGCACGTTGCATCGATCTTGCCAAGTTCTTGGTGGCGTAAGTGCCGAATCCATGAAAATGAGACAGTTGCTCAGAGCAACTGTCTCATTTTATTTGCAGGCGACGATGACCGGGAAGCTGATCATAGTGCCCACGCCGCTGGGCAACCTAGGCGACATGACTGCCCGTGCGCTTGAGGCGCTCGAGCAGGCTGACGTCGTCTGCGCCGAGGACACGCGGGTGACCGGCAAGTTGCTGGCACATTTCGGCATCGAGAATCATCTCGAGCGCTGTGACGAGAACGTCATCGCCGCAAAGTCACCGGCCCTCGTAGCCCGCATGCTCGATGGAGAGACGGTGGCGTTTTGCTCGGATGCGGGCATGCCGGGCATCAGCGATCCGGGCTGCGTGCTCATCGATGCCGCACGCAAGGCGGATGTGCCCGTAGACGTCTTGCCGGGTCCGTCTGCCGTGACGACTGCGCTCGTTGCCTCGGGGTTCAAGTACAACGCTTTCTACTTTGGGGGCTTTCTGCCGCGCAAGGAGGCCGAGCGCACCGCGCTGCTCGAGTCGCTGGCAAACCTCGATGCCGCGCTCGTCTTCTACGAGTCGCCCCATCGCGTCACCGCATCCGTTGCATCCATCGCGCAGGCATATGGCGCCCGTCCGGTTGCGCTGTGCCGCGAGCTCACCAAGCTGCACGAGGAGGTCCTGCGCCTGCCTGCTGACGAGCTTGCCGCAAACCTCGTCGCCCGCGATGCTGTCAAGGGCGAGATCGCTCTCGTCATCGCCCCGCCGGATGTCCGGGCACAACAGGAAGCCTCGCTTGATGATCCCGCTTTGCGCGAACGCATCGCCGCTGAGCTCTCCGCCGGCACGTCCAAGTCGGCTCTCGCCAAGCAGCTCGCTCGCGAACTTGGCCTTCCTAAAAACAAGCTCTACGAGCTCATCCTGGGGATGTAGCCGCTATAATCTCCACCAGCATATCCGTTCGAGTGAGGACCAAGACCCCATGAGCAAAGATCCATTCTACGTAACCACGCCCATCTACTACGTTAACGGCGAGCCGCACATCGGCACCGCCTACACCACCGTTGCAACCGACGCCACCGCGCGTTTCGCGCGCATGGACGGGCGCGACGTCTTCTTCCTCACCGGCATGGACGAGCATGGCGAGAAGGTCGCCGAGGCCGCTGCCGCGCACGGCATGACGCCGCAGGAGTGGTGCGACAGCCAGGTGACGCAATTCACCGAGCTGTGGCGCGACCTCGACATCACCAACGACGACTTCATCCGCACGACGCAGCCGCGCCACGTGAAGGGCGTCCAAGACTTCATGCAGAAGCTCCATGACAACGGATACCTCTACAAGGGAACCTACGATGGCTACTATTGCACGCCGTGCGAGACGCAGTTCACCGAAGGTGACCTGGTTGACGGCAAGTGCCCCGATTGCGGCCGCGAGGTCAAGGTCATCCACGAGGAGAATTGGTTCTTCAAGCTCTCCGAGTTTGGTGACAAGCTGCTCGCGTACTACGACGAGCATCCCAACTTCATTCGCCCGCAGATTCGCGAGAACGAGATCCGCTCCTTCATCGAGGGCGGCATGCATGACCTGTCCGTGAGCCGTACGGCGTTCGACTGGGGCATCCCGCTGCCATTCGACCCCGAGCATGTCACCTACGTGTGGGTCGACGCGCTCATCAACTACCTCACCGCACTCGGCTACGGCAGCGATGACACCACGCTACTCGAACGCTTCTGGCCGGCGAACTTCCACTTCGTGGGCAAGGATATCATCCGCTTTCACTGCGTGATTTGGCCGGCCATGCTCATGGCCGCTGGCATGGAGTGCCCGCGCCACGTCTTCGCGCACGGCTTTCTGATGGCCGCTGATGGCTCCAAGATGAGCAAGTCGAAGGGCAACGCGCTCTATCCGCGCGACCTCATCGAGCGCTACGGTGTGGACGCCTATCGCTACTACTTCCTGAGTGACGTGACCTTTGGTTCCGACGCCAATATTGGCCACGACCGCATCACGCAGGTCTACAACGCCGATCTGGCCAACACCTACGGCAACCTCTTCAGTCGCGTGAGCAATATGGTCATCAAGTACTTCGATGGACAGGTACCCGAGGTCCCCGTCGAGCTCGGCCTGGAGGAAAATCCGCTCTCGGAGATTGCCGAGGGGCTCTACGAACGCTACGCCGCGTGCATGAACGACATCGACTTCGGTGGTGCCGCCGCTCATGTCATGGAGCTTCTGCATCGCGCAAACCTCTACGTCGAGGAAAGTGCGCCGTGGAACCTCGCCAAAAGCGAGGAGACCCAGGGCGAGCTGGCGTTCGTGCTCTACAACGCGCTGGAGACCTGCCGCATCGCCGCGCTGCTCCTTGCCCCCTTCATGCCCAATACGTCGACGGAGCTGTGGAGGCGTCTGGGCCTGGAAGACCCGTGCGCCGTCGACAACGCCGCCGAGCTCGCGCTGTGGGGCGGGCTTCCAGCCGGCAACGAGGTCACCAAGGGTGACGCTCTCTTTCCGCGTCTCGAGAAGTAATGGGCTACAACGACTTCAAACACTTCGACGAACGCGACGCGCTCTTTCGCAACTCGAAGGGCAAGGTCAAGCCTGCTCCCGAATTGCCGTACGGTACGCTTGTTGCCGACACGCATTGTCACCTGGGCATGTTTCCCGAACCAGGGCTCGCGCTTGCGCAGGCGGCGGCCCATGGCGTCGACTTCATCTGCTGCATGACCGATCCGACAAGACCCGAGCTTGACGGCGACGACGGAGACGTGACACGACGGACGGCGCGTGATACCTACGATGGGCTCGGCTCGTGGTTTGATGATGCCGCGGCATTGCTCGAGGAGTGGGGGATGGCGCAGGCCGTCATGCCGCGCGTGCGCTATGCCTGCGGCGTGCATCCGCACAACGCCAAGTACTTCGAGCGGGCACGAGACGAGCTTATCGTCCTGCTTGCCCGTCCCGAGACGTGCTGCCTGGGCGAGGTGGGGCTCGACTACCATTACGATTTCAGCCCGCGCGATGTGCAGCGCGAGGTCTTTGCCGCGCAATTGCAAATGGCGCAGGAGCACGGGCTTCCCGTAAGCCTGCATCTGCGCGAGGCTCATGACGACGCGCTCGCCATCTTGCGCGAGACGGGCGTCCCCAAAGCTGGCTGCATCGTGCACTGCTTCAACCTTGACGCCCAAACGCTGGCCCCGTTTCTCGAACTCGGCTGCTACGTTGCCTTTGGCGGGCCGCTCACCTTCAAGAAGAGCTGGGAGACGCGTGCGGCCGCTCTCGATGTTCCCGTCGATCGCCTGCTAACCGAAACCGATGCTCCCTACATGGCTCCCGAGCCCTTGCGCGGCACGGTCTGCACGCCGAGTCAGACCGTCTTCACCTTGCGCGAGCTGCTCGATTGCTTTGGATATGCGGGGGCCGAGCACGCCTTCGAGCTCCTGCAGCCGCGTCAAAGCGACATCGGCAAAGGCGCCGTGGCGCCGGTGACGTCCATGCCAGACTATGCGACCCTGCAACGGGGGCTCACCGAGCCGCAGTTCGCCGAGCGTGTCTTCCAGAACGCTCTCGATTTGCTCGATGTTGAGCGCGTCTGAGAGGAGCCTCCATGGCGAAGAAGTCAAGAAGGCAGAAGCTCCCAAGTGAGAAGGACTTCGAGAAGCTGAGCGCTCCCAAACCGGGTGAATCGGGGACCGCCCCCGATTCTCATTCCGACCGCGGCGAAGCGGAGTCGAGAAATCCCGCCACCGAAGACACGACCCGATCCACATACAACGTCGATGGCGGCATATCGGTTTCGCTTGCCGGAGATGTCACTGGCGCCGGAAATGTTGACGACCCCGACGGAAGCCCCGAAGGCACCCTGGACGAGGAAAGCTTCGAGGAGCTCTTCGGAGAGTCACCTCAGAGCTTTCTGAATCAGGTCAACGCGAAGCCCCTTACCCAGCTCAACGACGAGCCTGTCGTGCACACCTCTGATGCGGACAGCACCGACGCGGCTGCCGAGGGGGTTTCCGCTCGTCCCGACCCGGAGTCCGCCGATGATTCCGAGTCCGAGGATGCCTCCAAGTCGCCCGAGGTCCTCATCCTCGTGGGCTCTCCACATCGCGATGGTAAGTCGGCTCTCTTCGGCCGCAAGCTCAGGGAATACCTGCGCCTGTCAGGTTTTGCCGTCACGTTGTTCGAGATTTCGAAGTATCCAATTGCCGCCTGCACGGGCTGTGGCGTGTGCAGCCAGACCGGCGAATGCTGCATCAAGGGCGATTCGTGGAACGTGCTTTCGCGGCACATGAACTCCTGCGCGGCGCTCGTCGTTATTGCGCCTGTCTACTTTGCGGGACCTTCCGGTTGGCTCAAGGCCGCCCTTGACCGTTGCCAGATGTACTGGGCACGTAAGTACGTGCTCAGGAATTGGGTTCCGCGCAAGCGGCCGGCTCATCTTGTCGTCATCGGCGATGGCGGCGACCCCTTTGGCACCGAGCCCCTCGAGACCATATGCACCTCGGCGCTCAACTGCGCTGATCTGCGCATCGAGCCCCAGCGCATCCATCGCCTTATCGGCGATGCCTTCGACTTGTCCTATGCCGTCCAAGTGGCCGGTGCCGTGCGGGCCGACGTACCGAGGAGCCGCTAATGCCGTACTCGCCGCTGGCGAATCCCCGGGCGACCAGGGGTGTTTTGCAGGAGTTTGGTCTGAGCGCCAAGCATGCGCTTGGCCAGAACTTTCTCGTGGACGATAACGTCATCGGTAACATCCTGCACCTCGCGCATCTCGATGATCCACAGCCGGACGAAGAGCTCCCCACGCTGCTCGAGATTGGCCCGGGTATCGGCACGCTCACCATCGCACTGCTCGAGCGGGCCAAGCTCATCGCTGTCGAACGAGATCGTGATCTTCTCGATGTGCTCGCGCAGACGACTGCCGACCTTTCCCATCGTCTTGTCCTTATCGAAAAGGACGCATTGAAGCTGACGCGTGACGAGGTCGAGCGAGCCAGCGCGGCCCTTGATGCGCCTCTGCCGCATCAGCTCGTCTCCAACTTGCCCTATGGTATTGCCGCCACGGTGGTGCTCGACTGGCTTGAGCGCTTCGAGTTTCTCGATGCCATGACGGTCATGGTGCAAAGCGAGGTGGCGGATCGCATGTGCGCCGAAGTGGGCACCAAGAACTACGGCGCCTACACGGTCAAGCTGCGCCTGCGCGCGCACGTGACCGACCGTTTCCAGGTTCCGCCTGCCTGCTTCATGCCTGCGCCGCATGTCGAGAGTGCCGTCGTCCATATCGAGCGAAACGAGGACGCACCGGCTCCCGAGCTGCTCGAAGTCGCGAGCGCTCTAGCCGATGCGGCCTTTGCCCAGCGGCGCAAGACCATCCGCAACTCCATGAGCAGCCGCTACCCCAAGGACGTCGTCGACCGTCTGCTTGCCGAATGCGGCATCGCCCCCACGGTGCGCGGCGAAACTCTCGAGCCCGAAACCTACCTGCAAATGGCTATTGTGTTGCTGGCTCTGTGAGGATGTCCGTCCCTTAATTTACAGAAATGAAGGCGAGCAGATTGCAGACATCTCGAGGAGAGTTGCGCTGAGCCCGATGCGACCTTGCGAGGACTATCTGAGCGCACCGGCAAGCTGCAAAGCGGAGGTCCAAGGGAGCGCGCCGTAAAGACCGCGAAGCGGGCTGTCGGGAAGCGACCGTCGGAGCGATGCAGCTTGCCAGCGCGAGCTGAATAACAAGTGCGAGAGCAAGTCTGCAATCTGCTCGCCTGAATGTCCCCTTAACATCCCGTGCACAAACTGTGGAGCGATTGGCGCTTGCTAACGGCTTGCATTACAATGCAACAACGAATCTGCAGACAATACCTGGAGGGGTACCGCAGCGGGAATATGGCGACATTCGTCAACACCTTTAACCTGTTTCTGTTCTTCGTATTCAGCCTTTGCTACATGTATCAGGCCGTCTATGCCGTCATTGTCTTGGTGAAGGACCATCGACGCAAGATCACGCCCGTGCAAGACGAGCCGCTGCACAAGTTTGCCGTGATGATTGCCGGTCGCAACGAGGAGGCCGTTATCGGCGAGCTCGTGCGCAGCATCAAGAACCAGGATTACCCCGAAGAGCTCATCGACATCTTCGTCATTGCCGACAACTGTACCGACAACACGGCGCAGGTTGCCGAGGAGGCTGGCGCCGAGGTGCTCGTCCGCAACGACCGCCTGGTCGTCGGCAAGAGCCATGCGCTCGACTTCGCGCTCAATCGCATCCGCGTGCTCTACGGCGATTGCTCGGGGCGTACGGATTATGACGCCTATTTCGTCTTCGATGCCGACAACGTGCTCGATCCCGGATTCGTCGCGGCGATGAACCGCGGCGTGAACCGCGGCTACCAGGTGCTCACCTGTTATCGCAACTCGAAGAACTACGACTCCAACTGGATCTCCGCCGGCAGCGCCCTCTGGTTCTTGCGCGAGGCCAAGTTCCTCTCCAATGCCCGTTACATGATGGGCAGCTCGTGCGCCATCAGCGGCACGGGCTTCATGATCAGCGCCGATATCCTCGAATCCAACGGCGGATGGATCCATCACCTGCTCACCGAGGACATCGAGTTCTCGACGGATTGCATCGCGCATGGCATCCGCATCGGCTACTGCGCCGATGCCTACGTCTACGACGAGCAGCCCACGACGATGAAGGACTCCTGGCGTCAGCGCATGCGTTGGGCCAAGGGCTTCTACCAGGTGCTACTCAAGTACGGCTCCTTCCTCTTCAACGGCATTTTCCGTGGCAAGCAGGGCCGTTTCGCCTGCTACGACATGTTCATGACCATTGCGCCGGCCATGCTGCTCACCTTGGCCGGCGTCGCCGTCAACCTCGTCTTCTGCCTCACCGGCATCGTGCAGATGGCAGGCATTGCGGCATCGGTGCAAACGGTTGCCGCGAGTACCTCGGGGGGCGCTGGTGTCGTGGCGAGCGACCCCAATTGGTTCTCGATGGCCACGGGCATGATGAGTGGCTCCGTCTTCGAGGGCGACCCGCTGAGCTCCTTCAACATCAGCCAGGTTTCGACCGTGCTCGCCTATGCCGAGGCACGCGCGACCATCGTTACCTCGGTGCTCTCCCTTGCCGGCTGCTTCCTGAGCTTCGCGGTCGTCATGCTCGTGTTTGGCACGCTTACGACGATCACCGAGTGGAATCACATCCACGCGAAGAATTCCGATAAGATCAAGTATCTGTTCACCTTCCCGATCTTCATGCTCACCTACGTCCCCATCGCCCTCATTGCCGTCTTCAAGAAGGTCGAGTGGAAGCCGATCACGCATAATGTCGTGCGCTCGGTTGCCGACGTCGTGAGCAAGGGATAATCGGCTCTTTGCGAGGCGAGGAGGCACGATGAGCAAGCTCAGCCATATCGAAGACGTCGAGCGTCGCGCACAGCAGGCACGGCAAACCGTGACGCAGACCGTCGCACCAGAGCCTGAGGCTGCAGTGCCAGAACAGCCCGTTTCCGAGCAAGGCGACATGAGCGCCGAGCAGGAAGAGGAGTTCCACGGGCTGGATACGACGCCGCCCATGGGAGCTGGACACAAGGCGTTGATTGTCGTCGCAGTCGTCGTCGTAATTGTCGCAATACTGTATATTGTTAATAGCTGGGTTCACTTCGTATAGGGACGCATATGGATAAGCGCGAGAACGACGAGCAAAACGAGGTCGAGGTCCACCTCTTCGCGGAGGAGGACTTTAACGACGGTCGCCCTGCCGAGGAAACTCCGCAGGGAGAGATCACGGTGGATTTCGGCGAGGCCGCCGAGTCCATGCTCGATGACATCAAGTCCGATAGCCTCTATGGCATAAGCGCTGCAGCTGCCGCCGATGCCGATGACTTCGATCCGGGGGATATGTCTTCCGATGCCGTCGTCAACGTAGACGACGTGGTCGCGGCTCGCAGCAAGGGGGACCGTCTCACTGAGAGCGCCGATCTTGACGAGCTTTCCGAGTCCATCAACATTACCGAGCAGGAAACGGTCGAATACGTCGAGGACGATGACGAGTTTTCTGCCGAACGCGCGATGCGTAGCAGACGCCGTCTGCGCAACCTGCTCGTCTTCTTCATCATCATCCTGCTTGTCCTTATCGCCGTCATCGGCCTGTTCATCTGGCGCAACAGCACACCGCCGGGCGTTAAGCAGCCGGACTCCGATGTTCTGCAAACCTCGACGGCGGGTACAAACGCCGCGCAATTCCAGGCAATCGATGCTGCGCGTATCCCCGATCTCATCACCTACTTCGGCATGACGCCCGAGGCCGCTGTCGAGGCAAGCGGCAACTCGATTGCTCTCGATGCCGAGGCGACGGCTGCCTCGGATGCGACGCTGCCCAATGTCGTGAGGACGCGCAATGGATGGCTTGTCGGCCCCAACGGCGAGACGCTTGCGAGCATCACCTTCGGTCTCAATGCGGCGGGCGACATCGATTACATCTTCGCGTCATTCGACCTCGATGCCTTCGGCGTCGCCGATGCGAAGTTCGACGAGCTCATCGCCTCCAAGGTGGTCGCCTCCTCGATTCTCGCGGGCATCGGCCTTGATCCTGCCGCCGTCGAGTCCGCACAGCTCACTATCGTCGAAAACCCCCAGGCGGTGCTCTCGCGCGACACGAGCGCCCAGGAGGTGGCCGAGTTCACCGGCCCCACCAACATCGAGGGCGTCCCCGGCACCTGGAAGGTGACCGAGACGTACGATCACACGGCTGGCGTTACGGTGGGCGATAACAGCGTCATCCGCACGCTGAGCGTCGACCTACGCTAGAAATACTTCTTGCATGTGCCCGTGGGCACGTGTAAACTATGCGTCCGTATCTACGAAGTGAAGGTGCGCAAGCTACCTTCCACCTTTCGACGAGCAAGCGCTCAGTTGTCTGGTCACTTACAATTAGCCCTTCGGGGGTCTTTGTGTGTGCCTGTCGGCTGAATGCAGCTCGGCAGGTTTTTTATTAGGAGGTGTTTGTCATAGCAGCTCAGGACACACGGATCAACGGTGAGATTCATGCGCCGCAGCTCCTCGTCATCGGTGTCGATGGCACCAAGTACGAGATGGCTAACGATGCGGCACAACGCTTTGCCGAAGACCAGGGTCTCGATCTGGTAGAGGTCGCTCCCAACGCCGATCCGCCCGTTTGCCGCGTCATGGATTACGGCAAGTACAAGTACGAGCAGGCGGTCAAGGCCAAGAAGGCGCGCAAGAACCAGACCAAGATCGAGGTCAAGGAGATGAAGTTCCGCCCCAAGATCGATACGGGCGACTACGAGACCAAGAAGGGCCACGTGCTTCGCTTCCTCGGTAAGGGCAACAAGGTCAAGATCACCATCATGTTCCGCGGTCGCGAGATGGCTCATCCCGAGCAGGGCCTGACCATTCTCGAGAGGCTTGCCGACGACCTCAAGGACCTCGCCGTCGTAGAACAGCAGCCAAAGATGGAAGGGCGCAACATGCACATGATGGTGGCGCCGCTTCCCAAGGACGCACGCAAGAATTCCGGCAAGGAAAACGAAGACAAGGAGTAGCACCATGCCTAAGATGAAGACCCACAAGGGCACTGCCAAGCGCTTCCGCACCACGGGGTCGGGCAAGATCATGCGCGGCAAGGCTTTCAAGAGCCACATCATGACCAAGAAGTCCCAGAAGCGTAAGCGTAACTTCCGTCACGAGACGGTTGTCGCCGAGGCCGATGTGAAGGTCGTCAAGAAGAATCTGGGCAAGGCGTAAAGCGCGCAAGCCCGTATCCGTTTCAGTTGTTAGTAGGAGTTGATAAACATGGCACGTGTCAAGCGCGCAGTTAACGCCAAGAAGAAGCGTCGTACCGTATTCAAACGCGCAAAGGGTTACTACGGTGCTAAGTCCCGTCAGTATCGTGCGGCTAAAGAGCAGGTCCAGCATTCGCTGCAGTATGCCTATCGCGACCGTCGCAACAAGAAGCGCGAGATTCGCCGTCTCTGGATCACCCGCATCAACGCGGCTGCTCGCATCAACGGCCTGTCCTACTCGGTCTTCATGCATGGTCTCAAGACGGCTGGCATCGAGCTCGACCGCAAGGTGCTTGCCGATATGGCCGTCAATGACCCACAGGGCTTCGCCGAGCTGTGCAAGATTGCCCAGAAGGCTGCTGCATAAGCGCTGCTTGTCATTTCGACCGAAGCCGAGCGATTCTTCTGTCATTTCGAGCGAAGTCGAGAAATCCCACCATCAAAGGGGAGGCCTGTGCCTCCCCTTTGTCATTTCGTGCGCAGGTGCGAAGCGGCCCCTCTGTCATTTCGAGCGAAGTCGAGAAATCTCACCATCCAATCGTGTTTTCACCTTGACCTGGATATAGTGTCTGGGTTTAAAGTGCCCTGCGAGGAGGTGAAGCATGGACGAAAGCAATGACAAGCTGCTCACGGTAGCGCAGGTACACGAGCTCACTGGAATCACCGCTGCTCAGTTAAAGAACTGGGATAAGGAGGGCGTTCTTGTCGCACGGCGCTCGGGCGAAGGAATCGCGAATAATCGTAAGCTCTATACCATGGATGACGTTCGTAGGGCCCAGGAGATCCTCCTATATCGCAAGCTGGGCTTTAGTCTTGACCGAATCAAGGAAGTTCTTGCTGCTCCCGAGACGGAACGTGCTTCGCTCGTGGCAATGCGCACAAACGAGCTCAAGGAAGACTATGCCCACATCCAAAGGAAGATAGAACTGAGCTCGGCCCTCGAAGTTGTGGGTCCCGATTCGCTGATGGACGAGCTCGTTGGCATTGAGGGCCCTGACAGACTCATTGATGCTTACGAGAGGGACAAGAATCTGAGACAGTGGATTCGTTGGTCTCGTAGCCATACCGATCGCGATATCGAAAAAATCAATGCTGGGCTCCAAGATGCATTGGATAATCTTGTCCAGATACCAGATGATGCGACATGGGAGCTAGTCAAAGCTCATATTGCCCGCTTCTGTGATGCGTGGAGCAAACCATTTGGATGGCCCACTGTGGGACAGATGCTTGCATTCCACTTTACATTTGCCGAAATGGCAGAAAATGGGGAGAACGCAGACGGTCTTTTTGATGCCGAAGCGTGCGAGTCCCTCGCCGAGGCCTTTCGTCTTGCATGGGCATCAAGTGCCCTCAAATGCATGGAGGACGTTCTCGCGGTCTTGTATTGGAATGCCTGCGGGGGTGTGTCGCTAGGCCAGGTGCGTGAGACGGCAAAAGTGCTACAGGCTGCCGTAGCGGAATTCTCATACCGTCCCCATATGTCAGATGGCGAGCTGTCGCCGGAGCAGATGACGGAATTCGTTGAGATTACTCGGGCGATATTCGAGCTTTTGGAGGAAGTGGCCCTTGACGAGAGACTCGAACGTTACTTACATCTCGATGAGTTCTATGCCGTGGATGGTCCCGGTCTTGAGACTGCTCGACATATAACCGAAGCTTGGGTCGAGGGCTATCTCGAGTCATGGTTTTCGGATGGCGGCGCGTCAGAGATTGAGCAGAGAATCGATGAGTGGATTGACGCATTGCGGCTGCAATGGGAGCGCGTGACGCATGGCGGTTCTCAGGTGGACTGCCCTGGATCTTTGGACGAAGAAGAACAGGTTGAGCGCTTTTCCGCATGGGTCGAGGAACATTATGCATGCACTTTCGCCGACCCACCCGAAGCTCGTTGGTCAAGCGAGGAAGAGGATTGCACGGTGGAGAAGAGGGCGCGCGATTTCGCGCAGCGGATGGTGTCAGAGGGAAAGATGACTACGCCTGACTAGAACTCGACGAGCGATTTCACGCTGACGCCAAGGGCATCGGCGATACGTCCAAGGTCATCGATTCCAACGCTGACGCGGCCGGTTTCGATGCGCCAGATGTGGGACTTACTGCTGCCTATCATGAGGGCTAAACGTGCCTGAGAAAGCCCCTGCTCTTCACGTCGTGCCCTGATGCATAGTCCGAGAGTTAGCCTTTTATCCAGAGTGTCCATAGCCTAAGCCTATGTGCTAGACTTTCAAAGATGGCTTCATATATGAAGCCATAACAGAAAACCTAGAACAGATAAGAGAGGAGCTGCCATGGGAGAAAATAATTTGCAAGGGGCATCACGCTTCCCAAATGGGGAGGATGCAGCTTTAAAGGGCGATCGTCCCACGACCGCCATTGTTCTTGCTGCCCTGGCCGTTGTTTTAGCGGTGATTAACGTGTCGTATACGACTGTTGGAGGCCTAGACATCGGCATCAGCGTAGTTTCGGCGCTTGCCATGGGCACAGGAACGATGTTTACGATCTATTCGCTATTGTGGGACCTGCTCTTTCTTCTCGCGCCAGTGCTCGTGTTAATCGCCTTGTGCACCCGTGGTCAAGCCGCAAAAAAGATGCTCATCACATCAATGTCTCTGGGACTTGTGATCATGGTGTTGAATATAGTGTTCGGCGTGATTATGTCCACATCAGGAATGAATGTCTTGAGATACTTCAGTCTTCTTGAGATGGTGACAATTGCCGCGCAATCAAATGCTGTCAGCATCATCTTGCAGCTTCTCGTCTATGGTGGCTCGCTTGCTGTATTTCTCATTGCTATGAACACAAAGGGAAATCAGTTCAAAATCGCAATAATTGGTTTTTCGATTGTTGCGCTTGTTGGCCTCGTGCTCATGATTGCAGGTATGCAGCCTTACGCTTACTCCGTGCGGGGCTATACAATTCTGGGATATACGGTTCCAAGTTACGCGTCCTATTTCGTTGGGGAGTTCCTATCTAACGTTCTCATGTGGACAGCCATCACTGTTTTCTTTAAGTTCGCAGCTGAAGGTGCTGTGACTTCCGTGGCTAGCACTATAGATACGGAGGTGTCCGTTCAGGTGTCAAATGACGTGAGTGTAGGCAAAAAGTCACAAAAGGAGGAGACCTCAGACATAGAGGTAACCGAGAAAGGTTCCATGGTGGAGTCCTCGATTCAGGTTGATGATAGGGGGCAATCATGAAACCCATGGTCAATTGCGGCATTGCACTACTGATTATCCTGTCCATGGCCGCAACGGGATCTCTCGTTGCGTGTTCGGAAACGACGAGCAGCCCTACAAGTTCTCCCACGGCTTCCGTACAAAGCTCGGAGTCGACCAGCGCAGGATCATTCTCCTCGAGTTCTACAACCACGAGTGAATCAGCTTCAGCTCAGCAGTCGTCAGCTAGTGGAATCACCCCTTCCTTCAAGGAGGCTATGGATGAATACGAATCGTTCATAGAGGGGTACTGCGACTTCATGCACAAATATATAGATTCAGGCTATAGCGCCTCGATGATGAGCGATTATTCCAAATGGATGAACCAGTACTCGACCATGATGGCAAAGATTCAAGCCGTGGATTCGAATTCGCTTTCTGCAGCGGACAGCGCTTATTATCTCGAGGTGGTTAACAGAACGAATCAGAAACTGGCCTCCATCCTCTGACACTGGGGCTATAACGCAAACGGGGCGGATGACGTCGTTATTCGCCCCGTTCGCAATCATCAGAGCGCAGCACTTGGTGTGGAGTCCTCCTCTTGCCATGAAATGTGCCGGTATGGCCACGGTGCTCGTGCATGAACGTCACTGCTGCTGTCGCCGATGCCGTCGCCAGCATCATCAGCGCTGCCACAATCTCTCCCATCTTCTTTTCTTTAATTTTTTGTGAAGGGGGCCTTTGTTGGGGTATCGTTTCATTTGGAACGAAACGCATGCCAAATGCGTCCATTCCCATAGAGAGGGTAGGACCCCGTGTCTCAACTGGATTTCATCCGGGTCAAGGATCCGGAACACATTGCCGAACTTGCGATTTTCGCAGAGGGCATTTTCAGGGAGTATTTCTCGACACTTCACGAGCCTGCGAAGGTCGATTACCTGGTAAATCACACCTTGTCGCTCGAAACGCTTACCACCGCCATCGCCGATGAAGGCTATGAGTACTACTTCGTCGATGACGCGCAGACGGGGGAGCATCTCGGTTTCGTCGGCATCAGACCCGACGACGGCTTCCTTTACCTCAGCAAGCTCTATCTCATCAAGGGCGCGCGCGGCAAAGGTCTTGGTCGCGCCGAGTTCGAGTTCGTGAAACAACGTGCGCGAGAGCACGGTCTCGGACGCATCAGGCTCACGTGCGCACGCGACAACATCGCGAGCCTCGATCGCTACGATCACATGGGGTTCAAGAGAATCGCCTGCGTCAACAATGACGTTGGCGGCGGCTTTGAGATGAACGACTACCTGATGGAGTACACGCTCGAGGACGCTTCCTAGTCCTCGTCAACCTCGATGGCGCCGAGCGGGCACTCTTCCATGCACTCGCCGCAACCGTCGCAGCTATCCTCGTTTACAACAGAAGCGACGCTTCCGACAATGTCGAGCACACCATTGGGGCAGGTATCAACGCAGATACCACATCCTGAACATTCGTCGATGTCTATCGTGGGCTGGGGCATGTGCAAGCCTTTCGTCTCGGTAACATCACGTATGCAAAATAGCGGTAACCCCTCCATAAGGCAACATGTTTTTTCTTCGATTCCAAGAAGGCGGTTGGTGACCGCTTGTTCGTGAATGATGCCAAGAAACAAGGGTTCATGACTCCTCAAATGGCTATATCAGGGGCACTTTGCCATGTTTGGCGGCCATTGCCCCGCAGCTCTTGGCACCTTGCGGTCAGCGACCTCGCATCTTTGACAAGAAAAGACATGAACACATTGCTGGCGAGGGCGGCTTAGAAATCGAAGACGTACGCCAAGGTCAAACTAAGAATATCTAAGTGTTACATATTGGTAACAGGTGTTATAAATAGCTTATAAAACTTGACAATAGGTCACTTAGATTTCATAATGCTCAATGTAAATATATACGTAATTCCACATGAAGGAAGGCATAGATATGAGCAAGATTATTGGTATTGACCTTGGCACGACCAACTCGGCCATGGCGGTTCTCGAGGGCGGCGAGCCCACGATTATCGTCAACGCGGAAGGTGACCGCACCACTCCGTCCGTTGTCGGTTTCCGCAAGGATGGCGAGCGCGTCGTCGGCAAGGCAGCAAAGAACCAGGCTGTTACCAACCCCGAGAACACCGTTGCGTCTATCAAGCGCTTCATCGGTCGCAATTATGATGAGACCGAGTCCGAGCGTGCGACTGTCGCCTACAACGTCGTCAAGGGCAAGGACGGCCGTAACATGGTGCAGATCGACGGGCATGACTACACGCCCGAGGAGATTTCGGCCATGGTGCTCCAGAAGCTCAAGGCTGACGCCGAGAAGTACCTGGGCGAGCCGGTGACCGAGGCTGTCATCACCGTTCCGGCTTACTTCAACGACGCACAGCGTCAGGCAACCAAGGATGCTGGCAAGATCGCCGGCCTCGAGGTCAAGCGTATCATCAACGAGCCTACCGCAGCAGCGCTGGCTTACGGCCTCGACAAGAAGGGCGTCGACGAGAAGATCCTCGTCTTCGACCTCGGCGGCGGCACCTTTGACGTTTCCATCCTCGAGATGGGCGATGGCGTTTTCGAGGTCCTCGCGACCGCAGGCGACAACCACCTGGGTGGCGATGACTGGGATCAGCGCATCATCGATTGGCTGGCCGACAAGTTCCAGGCAGATCATGGTATTGACCTGCGCAAGGACAAGATGGCTCTGCAGCGCCTCAAGGAAGCTGCCGAGAAGGCCAAGATGGAGCTCTCCAACACGCAGCAGGCGGCTATCAATCTGCCGTTCATCACGGCTGTCGATGGCAACCCGGTCCACCTGGACTACTCGCTGACGCGTGCCGAGTTCGAGCGCATCACCGCAGACCTGCTCGAGCGTTGCAAGACGCCGGTCGAGACCGCGATGAAGGACGCTGGCCTTTCCAGCGGAGAGATTGACGAGGTCATCCTCGTTGGTGGCTCCACCCGTATGCCGGCTGTCCAAGAGGAAGTCAAGAAGATCACGGGCAAGGATCCGCACATGGGTGTCAACCCGGACGAGGTCGTTGCCATCGGCGCGGCTATCCAGGGCGGCGTGCTCGGCGGTGACGTCGAGGGCATCCTCCTGCTCGATGTGACCCCGCTTTCGCTGGGCGTCGAGACCATGGGTGGCGTCATGACCAAGATGATCGATCGCAACACGACGATCCCGACGCGCAAGACCGAGGTGTACTCCACGGCGGCCGATAACCAGACCTCCGTCGAGATTCACGTCCTGCAGGGCGAGCGCGAGTTCGCACGCGACAACAAGACGCTGGGTCGCTTCCAGCTGACGGGTATCCCGGCGGCACCGCGTGGCATCCCGCAGATCGAGGTCACGTTCGACATCGACGCCAACGGCATCGTCAACGTGTCCGCCAAGGATTTGGGCACGGGTCAGGAGCAGAAGATCACGATCTCCGGTTCCACGGCTCTGTCCGACGAGGAAGTCGACCGCATGGTGGCCGACGCCCAGGATCACGCGGCCGAGGACGAGGCCCGCAAGGCCGAGGTCGAGACCCGCAACCAGGCCGACTCGATCGTCTACGCGACCGAGAAGACCCTCAAGGATCTGGGCGACAAGGTTCCACAGGCGTCCAAGGACGAGGTCGAGGCAGCTATCGCAGCCGTCAAGACGGCTCTCGAGGGCAGCGATGTCGACGACATCAAGGCCAAGACCGAGGCCCTGCAGCAGGCAAGCTACAAGCTTGCCGAGATCGCGTACGGCAATGGTCAGCAGGCTGACGGTCAGCCGGGCAACACCGCAAGCGGTTCGTACGACACCAACGCCGGTGGCGACGAGGTCGTCGATGCCGACTACGAGGTCGTTGATGACGAGAAGGACAACTAATCATGTCCGCCGCGCAGAAAGACGATACGCTCAAAGGGGCTGCCACTGGCAGCCCCGAGGGCGCTAGCCCCGTAGACGAGAACGTCGAAGAGGCCATCGAGGCCGAGGTCATCGAGGAGCAAGACGAGGTCCAGGAGGACACTCCCAATCTCTTCGAGGCCATCACTGCCGAGGTGACCGAGCTACGCGATCGCTACGCGAGGCTGCAAGCAGAGTGGGACAACTACCGCAAGCGCACGCAGGCAGAGCGTGAGTCCGAGCGTGTGCGTGCCTCGGAGAATCTCGTCATGGATTTGCTCCCCCTGCTCGATGATCTCGAGCGCGCCATCAAGCACGCGAGGGAGACGGGCGAAGGCGGCACCCTGACGGATGGCGTCGAGGCAATCCAGAACAAGTTCCTGCAGATTCTGGAGAAACATAAGGTCACGCAAATCGCCGCGCTGGGCGAGCCGTTTGATGCGATGCAGCATCAGGCAGTTGGCACCGAGGAGGACGCAAGTGTCCCCGAGGAGACGGTCGTCAATGTGTTCCAGCAAGGCTACAAGATGGGCGAGCGTGTCATACGCCCCGCAATGGTCGTGACGAGCACCGGAGGCCCCGCACGGGAGCCGCAAGGAGCTAACGAGTAATAGTCGGGGAAACGCGTTCGTAAGAGCGCGTTTCTTCTTGTAGATAGAAAGGTGGAAGACGCATGTCAAAGAACTACTACGACATACTCGGCGTGAAGAAGTCCGCTTCCGCCGATGAGATAAAGAAGGCATTTCGCAAGCTTGCCCAGAAGCATCATCCCGATGCGGGTGGCGATGAGGAGACCTTCAAGGAGATTAACGAGGCGTACGAAGTCCTCTCCGATCCCGAGAAGAAGGAGCAGTACGACACCTACGGAACCGTGGGCAACTTCGCCGACCAGGCTGGCGCCTGGGGCGGTGCGGGCCAGGGATGGCCCGGCGGTGGCGGTCGTACCTACACCTACACTTCTAGCGGTGATGGTGCGGGCTTTGACTGGGCCGATATCTTCAGCAACATTCGCGGTGGCGATGGGGCGTTCGGCAGCGATTGGGATTTCAACGTCAATCGGGCGCATAAGGGCCAGGACCTCCAGACCTCCATCGAGCTCACGTTTGACGAGGCGTTCAAGGGCACGACGAAGAAGGTCTCGATCAGGATTCCGAGCACGGGCGATACCGAGACGGTCACGGTCAAGGTGCCGGAGGGCGCCGTTGACGGTGGCAGGTTGCGGTTCCGTGGCAAGGGCGAGCACGGCACCAACGGCGGCGAGCGAGGTGACTTGCTCATCGTCACGAAGATTGCCGAGCATCCCGTGTACAAGCGCGAGAAGGCGGATGTCGTGATGGAGCTCCCCGTCAGCATCGACGAGGCGATACTCGGCGCGAGCATCGTCATTCCCGCCCCAGACGGCACGCGCGTCAAGCTGCGCGTCCCCGCGGGCACGCAAGACGGCAAGGTCCTGCGCGTCAAGGGCAAGGGCGCCAAGGACGTGAAGGGCAAGAAGGGCACGGGCGACCTGCGCATCAAGGTGAAGGTCGAGACACCCAAGAACCTCAACGCCGAGCAGAAGAAGGCTATCGAGGAGTTTCGTGCTGCATCTCCCTCGCCGGATACGCTGCGAAGCGCTTTGAACGATCAGATGAAGGCCGTCAAGGCATAGGACAAGGAGCGCGTTATGGCACAGACAGATAGGAACAAGCCGCTCTACATGATTAGCGTCGCAGCCGATCTTGCCGGGCTTCATCCGCAGACCCTGCGCATCTACGAGGCAAAGGGTCTCGTGTCGCCCCAGCGCACGAGTGGCAACACACGCATGTACTCGCAAGCCGACGTTGATCGCCTGGAGCTCATCGGCAGGCTTACGGACGAAGGCATCAATCTGGCCGGCGTCATGCGCATCCTCGACCAGAGGGAGCGCATGCGCGAGATCCAGGCGGAGGCCGACAAGCTGCGCGAGGAGGTCGAGCGCCTGCATGATGCCATGCACGAGCTCGAGATGCGCCAGACAATCGCGACGCTCATGAACAAGCCAGACCATTCCAGGCTCCTGAGCGAGGGATTCTCCGGCTTGTAATGCACATCGTTTGCATTACTGCATTACGTAAATTGAAAGAAGTGGTCGCGTTGTTTCCTTCGAGGAACTTCGCGGCGTGCATATATAACTGAATAGTGGAGGAATAAAAATGAGAATAGACAAATTGGCGGTCACCGCGCAGGAGGCTTTGCAAAACGCAATCTCCATAGCGGCAGACATGGAGGCAGCGGCAGTCGAGCCGGAGCACTTGCTCAAGGCGCTGCTCGACTCCAACGAGGGAAACCTGACCGCAATCATTGAAAGGATCGGCGCAGACCCGCGTGCGATCGACATGGCAATAACTGAAGATTTGGAGAAACAGCCCAAGGTTTCGGGCACGATGCCCAATGTGAGCCAGCGTTTGGCAGCCGTCGTCGACGACGCTGTCAAAATCGCAGGCAAGATGGGCGATGCCTTTGCGACTACCGAGCATTTGCTCATAGCCCTGACCGAGGACAAAGGCGAGGCGGGCAAGGAGCTTTCGCTTGCCGGTGTGACGCGCAGTCGCGTCGAGCAGGTCTATGAGGAGCTGCGCGGCGATACGCGCGTGACCGATCGCGACTCGAAGACGCAGTTCGAGGCACTCGAGCAATATGGCAAAAACCTTACGCAAGAGGCTCGTGACGGCAAGCTCGACCCTGTCATCGGTCGTAACGACGAGATTCGTCACACCATTCAGGTTCTGGCGCGTCGTACCAAGAACAATCCGTGCCTCATTGGCGAGCCGGGCGTCGGCAAGACGGCCATCGTCGAGGGTCTCGCCCAGCGCATCGTTGCGGGTGATGTCCCTTCGACGCTGCTCAACAAGGAGATCGTGGCGCTCGACCTGGGCTCCATGGTCGCGGGTGCCAAGTATCGTGGCGAGTTCGAGGACCGTCTCAAGGCGGTGCTGCGCGAGGTCGAGCAGTCCGATGGCAACATCATCCTGTTCATCGACGAGCTGCATACCATCGTGGGCGCTGGCGCGAGCGAGGGTTCGCTCGACGCGGGCAACATGCTCAAGCCCGCCCTGGCCCGTGGCGAGCTGCATGCCATCGGTGCGACCACGCTCAACGAATATCGCAAGTACATCGAGAAGGACTCCGCACTCGAGCGTAGGTTCCAGCCCGTCATGGTAAGCGAGCCCTCCGTCGAGGAGACGGTCTCGATTCTGCGCGGCATTAAGGAGAAGTACGAGATCCATCACGGCGTACGCATCCAGGATTCGGCCATCGTGGCCGCAGCCCAGCTGTCCAACCGCTACATCACGGATCGCTTCCTGCCAGACAAGGCCATCGACCTCGTAGATGAGGCTGGTAGCCGCCTGCGCATGGAGATCGACTCGTCCCCGATGGAGATTGACCTGCTCGATCGCATGCTCACGCAGATGCAGATTGAGGAGCAGGCGCTCATGAAGGAGGATGACGAGCTTTCCAAGCAGAGGCTTGAGGAGCTGCGTGGCCAGATTGCCGAGCAACAGCAAGAGCTCGACAAGCTGCGTGCCGAGTGGTCCAACCAGAAAGACGCCATCAACCGCGTGCGCGAGATCAAGGCGGAGATAGACCAGGCGCAAAATGACGAAGACCGTTGCACGCGCGAGGGCGACCTCGTGGCGGCATCCGAGATCCGCTTTGGCAGGATTCCGCAACTCAAGGCAGAGCTCGAGGAGGCAACGGCCGTGCTCGAGGCGTCTCAGGACGATGACAGCATCCTCAAGGAGGAGGTTACCGCCGAGGATATCGCCGATGTCGTGAGCAGCTGGACGGGCGTGCCCGTGAGCAAGATGATGGAAGGCGAGATGGCCAAGCTCGTTGGCCTCGAGGACACCCTGCATGGGCGCGTCATCGGCCAGGAGGAGGCCGTGCATGCGGTTGCCGGCGCCATCAGGCGCAGCCGCAGCGGTCTTTCCGATCCGGACAGGCCCATCGGCAGCTTCCTGTTCCTCGGCCCCACGGGCGTGGGCAAGACCGAGCTCACCAAGGCGCTTGCGGAGGCACTCTTCGATGACGAGCGTGCGATGGTGCGTATCGACATGTCCGAGTACATGGAGAAGTTCAGCGTGCAGCGTCTTATCGGCGCGCCCCCGGGATATGTCGGCTACGAGGAAGGCGGCCAGCTCACCGAGGCCGTGCGCAGGCACCCGTATTCGGTCATCCTGCTCGACGAGATCGAGAAGGCGCATCCGGATGTCTTCAACGTGCTGCTGCAGGTACTCGACGACGGTCGTCTGACCGATGGCCAGGGTCGTGTCGTGAGCTTCAAGAACTCGATCATCATCATGACGAGTAACCTTGGCTCGCAGTTCATCCAGGAGTTCATGGAGACGGGTGACAAGGACGCGATGGATGCCGCCATCCAGAACGCCCTGCGTCAGTCCTTCAGGCCGGAGTTCCTCAATCGTATCGACGAGATCATCACGTTCACCTCGCTCGATATGGAGCACCTCGAGAAGATCGTCGAACTGCAGCTCGAGAAGGTGCGCGAGCGTCTGGCCGAGCGTCGCATCACGCTCGAGCTCACGCCTGCCGTGCTGGAGCGCCTGTCGCTTGACGGATTCGATCCGCTCTTCGGTGCGCGTCCACTCAAGCGCCTCATCCAGCACGAGGTCGTCGATCGCGTCGCCAACGAGATGGTCTCCGGCCATCTGCAGGAGGGCGATACGATTACCATCGACCTCGACGAGGACGGCGATTACACCGTGACGATCGGGGAGTAACGACGGCTCGAAGATGTGAGCAAACTATGTAGAAAGGGAGTCAGTTTTTGAAGCTGGCTCCCTTTTTCATGCGGGGGCAATCTTTACTGTTATTATCGAGCGTATGGAAGAGACGCAGCAACACATGCAGCCTATACAGGGTCTGAGCACGGCAGAAGTCAACGAGCGTATCGCCGCCGGCAAAGTCAACGAGAACGCCGATGTGCATACACGCAGCATCCCGCGCATCGTGCGTGACAACATCTGCACGCTCTTCAACCTCGTCAACATCATCCTTGCCATTGCCATCTTCTGGACGGGTTCGTATCGCAACCTCCTGTTCATGGCGATCATCATCTGCAACATCGTCATCGGCATCTACCAGGAGGTGCGCTCCAAGCTCACCATCGATCGCCTCTCGGTCATCACCTCATCCAAGGCGCACGTCATTCGTGACGGCAAGCAAATGAACATCATGCTCGACCAGATCGTTCTCGACGACGTCATCATGCTCGATTGTGGCGACCAGGTGCCTTCGGACTGCGAGGTCATCGAAGGCTCGTGCAGCGCTAACGAAAGCCTGCTCACGGGCGAGGCGGACCTCGTGCCAAAAAAGGTGGGCGACGAGCTGTATTCTGGAAGCTTCATCAGCTCTGGCTCCTGTGTGGCACGCGTCACGGCCGTGGGCGCAGACAACTATGCGACAAAGATCAACAACGAGGCCAAGGTCTATCGCAAGGTGCGCTCCGACATCATGGAATCGCTGCGCAAGATCATCAAGTTCGTCACCGTGCTCATCGTGCCCCTCGGTGCCGCGCTCGTCATCAAGGAGTGTTGGCTCGGCGGCGGCACGATCGACTCCGCGATTCTGCATACCTCGGCAGCGCTCGTCGGGATGATTCCGCAGGGGCTCATCCTGCTGACCTCGGCTGTGCTCGCCGTGAGCGTCATTCGTCTCGCGCAGCACAAGGTGCTCGTTCAGGAGCTGTACTGCGTCGAGACGCTCGCTCGCGTCGATGTTGTGTGCCTCGACAAGACAGGCACCATCACCACGGGCGAGATGGATGTCGACGAGGTCATTCCCTTCGACGGCGTGCCTTATGACGAGGCCCTGCACGCGCTCGTCGCGCTTGATGCGCTCTCGAAGGACGATAACGAGACCGCCAAGGCCATCAAGGCCTACATCACCGGACTCGAAGAGCGCCCCGATGCGCCCAAGGCCGTGCAGGGTGAGACGCGTTACGTGCCGTTTTCCTCCGAGCGCAAGTATTCGGGTGTTTGCTACGGCAGCGATGCTGGCAACTATGCCATGG
The DNA here is from genome assembly GCA_025992705.1 of Coriobacteriaceae bacterium. Lineage (NCBI taxonomy): Bacteria > Bacillati > Actinomycetota > Coriobacteriia > Coriobacteriales > Coriobacteriaceae > Coriobacteriaceae bacterium. Next base: position 2,056,012 of record DAJPGJ010000001.1, on the reverse strand, counting down.
GTGCGGCCGAATTCGTCTTGAAAGGGTCTGACGAGTTACCCGAGGTACTCGAGAAGATCGAGCGGCTTGCGGGCGTGCGTCGCGTGCTCGTGCTCGCCAAGGTCGCCGACTTCGACAAGGAAGACGAGATCGTCGGGCCGGTCGAGCCGCTCGCGCTCATCTTCATCCGCGATCGCGTGCGTCCCACGGCAGCCCAGACGCTCGACTACTTCAAGCAGCAGGGCGTACGCATCAACATCATCAGCGGTGATGCGGTCGAGACGGTATCGAACATCGCCGCCTCCGTGGGCGTGCCCGATGCCGACAAGTGCATCGACATGAGCACCGTGACTACCGAGGAAGAGCTACGCGAGGTGGCGCGCACCTGTCGCGTCTTCGGGCGCGTGAGTCCCGCGCAGAAGAAGCAGCTCGTCGTGGCGCTGCAGGATCAGGGCCATACCGTCGCCATGACCGGCGATGGCGTGAACGACGTCCTCGCTCTGCATGCGGCAGATTGCTCGGTCGCCATGGGCACGGGATCGGATGCCGCGCGCAGCATCGCCCAGCTCATACTGCTCGACGATGACTTCGCCTCGATGCCGCCCGTCGTCGCCGAAGGTCGTCGCTCCATCAACAACCTGCAGCGGTCGGGCTCGCTGTTTCTCGTCAAGACGATCTTCTCCGTTGTCATGTCACTCATGTTCATCTTTATCGTGAGCTATAACTATCCCTTCGTGACCATCCAGCTCACGCTCATCGATGCCTTCACTGTGGGCATCCCGTCCTTTGTCCTCGCACTTGAACCCAATCGTGACCTCATTCGCGGCGAGTTTCTACGCAACGTCATCACGCGCGCCATACCGGGAGCCATCTGCGTCATAACCTCGGTTGTCATCGCCGTCATATTCTGCTTCGTGACTGGTCACTCTCAGGATCAGTTCTCGACGATGTGCGTTGTCTTGACCTGCGTCTCGGGCGTCAACCTCGTCATTCGTCTTTCGATTCCCTTCAATTACATACGTACGGCGCTACTCATCGTCATTCTCGCAGGACTGGTGCTCGGCATATTCGTCTTTGGCCCCGTCTTCATGCTCGTGCCGCTCACGGGCGAGATGGCCATTGCCACCCTCGTCGCCGCGCTGTTCATCACGGTTCTCTTCAACGTCCTCTTTAACGTTGCACTCGATCGGGAGCGCGCCTATCTCGATTCGCTTGCGGGCGAGTAGGCATCCCCTGAGAAAATGAGACAGTTGCTCAGAGCAACTGTCTCATTCCCGTTCTGCCCCGTCCGTGCCATATGCCACCTGAACGGCTATAATCCGCGTATTATGTTGCCCCGATTTCACTGGTCCGATATCACGACCGTCGGTCACTACCTTGGCGTGCTCATTCTGATGACGGGCGCGGCTATGTGCGTGCCTGCCGTCATCGCTCTTGTCTTCGGGGAGTTCCGCCAGCTCGGGTCTTTTATCGCCGGCATCGGCGTATGCCTGACCGTCGGGTCAGCGCTACGCTTCTTCAAGGCGCGCGGACTTGACCGACGTCGGGCGCTGCTTCTCGTGGGTTTTGGCTGGATTGTCATCGGCATCGTCTGCGCGGTTCCGCTGCTTCTGTCTGGTTCGTTCAGCTCGTGGTTCGATGCGCTCTTCGATTCCGTTTCGGCGCTTACCACGACGGGTGTGACGCTCGTGAACGACGTGGATTCCCTGAGCTACTCGCAGATCACCTGGCGCGTGATCATGTCGTTTTGTGGCGCGTTGACGGTCGTCGTCATCGCCATGTACTCCGGATTCTTTGGCGAAGGTTCGCGCGTCTTCATGATGAACGAACGCCGCGACGGGGAGCGCACGCGGGCGCGCATCAGCGAGACCTGCCTTTCGGTCCTGCGCGTATACGGGAGCTTTGCCCTTGTCGGGGCACTTGCCGCGACGGTGATCTGCCTGTTTTTGGGGCTGCATCCCGTCGATGCGATCATGAACGGCTTCTGGCTTGCCCTGACCGCCATCGGCACGGGTGGTTTCGTGCCCCATACCTCCGACCTCATCTATTACCATTCGCTTCCCCTGCAGTTTGTGCTGAGTGCCCTCATGATTGCCGGGGCGATCAGCTTTGCCGTGTACGCATACGCACGCGCTGGACGTTTCAAGCACATCAAGCGCAACGCAGAGCTACGCGTATATGCCCTGTGGATCGTGGTGCTCGTCGCCTTCGTGACATGGATCATGACGCGCGAGGACATCTTCACGAGCTTGGGTGGCCTCATGCAAAACGGCCTCTCCACGGTTATCTCCGCTGCGACCACCTGCGGCATGCAAGCGGTCTATCCCGAGCAAATCGGCGGCACCATCACAGACGGCGTAGTCATCCTCATCATCGTCGCGATCCTCTTTGGCGGCTGCGCGTATTCATCGGGCGGCGGCATCAAGTTCGTGCGCATCTTGCAGGTGCTGCGCTGGATCAAGTACTCGATTCTCGTGCGCCTGGCTCCCGACAACGCACGCGTGCGTATCAAGTACGAGCACTTCGGATCGCAGGCGTTGAGCTCCGAGGACGCGATGATCGCGATGACGGTCTTCATCCTGTATCTGGGTACGGCGGCACTTGGCTCCATGGCCTTCATCGCCTTTGGCAACGATGCTCTCAACTCGGTTTTCGAGGCCATCAGCTACGTGACCAACTGCGGTATGACGACCGAAATCACGCAGGCCGGCCTACCCTTTGGACTCAAGATCGTCGCCTTGCTCCTCATGTGGGCCGGGCGCGTCGAGTTCATCGCGCTCATCGGCGCCATTGTCGGTATCCTCATTTCGTTGCATCCCGACAACCTCTTCAGTAACGACAGGTCACGTGACCTGCGCATATTCAAGCGTAAGAATAGCGGTGGATTGGCCTGGCGTAGTCGCAAGCGCCAGGAATCAAAACAGCGTGGAAAGACGCTTGTCGTGGCGGGGATGCTCGTCCTCAGTCTCGGTTGCCTTGGCGTGGGCGCACCGGCGGCAAGCGCCGTCTCGAACGGTGCGCAGGTTCCCGTGCACGAGGTGGAGTCGCTGAGCAACCCGTCGGCCTACAGCTCGGTGGACATTCATGCGCTGCTTTCCGCGGGCACGCGCCAGAACGACAGGGAGGTCGTCTTCACGGGCGAGGCAACGGGATCTCCCATCATTGCCGATGCCAATCATGTGTGGGTAAACGTGAAGAATGGCGGCGCGATGGTCGGTGTCTACATGGACGCGCAGCTTGCCGAGCAGATCACGCATTACGCACGCTACGAGCATACGGGTGACATGATTACCGTACAGGGCGTGTATCACCTGGCTTGCGCCGACCATAACGGTGAGCTCGAAGTGCATGCCGAGAGCATCGAGGTCAATGCCCAAGGTGAGAGCTGGACTAGTACCGTCAGTCCCGCGATGTATGTCTTCGGCATCATTTTCATCGTGCTTGGATTTGCCCTGACGCTTTTGCGTCAGACCTTGCACGGAAGGATGCGGCTCAGGAATCTGTTCAAGTGGGAGAGAAACTGACGAAGCGCCGATAGGCGATTCGTTCATGGCTATAATAGGCACGGCAAGGAGGAGAGGCATGAAAGCGGTATTTCAGAGGCACGTGCAAAAAAAAGGCAGTCCGGTCATCGGCATGCTTGTCGTGCTCGCCTCGATATGCGCCTTCCTCGCCTTCCTCGCCGTTGTCACGGTTATCGTGCATCTTATCGTGATGTAGGCGGCCATCTTGATTACTCGGCTTCATCTGGAGGACTGGCGTATCATCGGCCATTACCTTGGCGTGCTGATCCTGCTTGTCGCGATTGCCATGATACCGCCCTTCATCATGTCCCTTTGCCTCTCCGAGTTCTCGACGGCAGTCGACTTCCTGCTCTCCATCGGCATCACGGGCATCGTGGGAAGCGTCTTGCTTTTCTCGAAGGTCGAGCTTGCCACGCTCGATTGGCGTCAGTCCCTCGTCATCACCGGCTTGTGCTGGGTGGTTCTTTCCGTGTTCGGCGCTTTGCCGCTTTGGATGTCGGGCCATTATGATGGGTATCTTGACGCGTTCTTCGAGTCGGTCTCGGCATTCACCACGACGGGCATGTCGCTTTGTGTCGATGTGGATCACATGGCCCTGTCGCTTTCCGTTTGGCGCTGCCTCATGCATCTCATCGGCGGCATTGGCGTTGTCGTCATCGCGCTTGCGCTCGGTGTCTTTGGCACGGGGTCGGCGGCTGCGTCGTTGTACCATGCCGAGGCGCGCATGGGGCAAGTCATGCCCGGCATCAAGCAAACCTCGCAGTTCATTTTGAAGCTAGCCGCGGTCGTCGTCGTGGCAGGTACTCTCGTCTGCATCATTCCGTTGCTCGCTGTTGGCACGGAGCCCCTGCGCGCGGTGATTAACGGCTTTCTCGTGACGGCGGCCGCCTTCTCGACGGGAGGCATGACGAGCAGCGCTTCGGGCATCATCGCGTTCCATAGCTGGCCGCTCGAGGTTTGCGCTCTCGTGCTTGCCGCCTTTGGGTGCATTAACTTCGTGCTCTACGGTGACATATGGAAGGGCATATTCCGCAACTTCTTCAAGGACATCGAGATTCGCACGATCTTCGTCTGGGTTACGCTGCTCGCGGTGCTCATGGCCTTTGCCCTGGCGGGCTCGTATTTCACCACGACGGGGGGAGTCGTGCGGCGTGGCTTGTTCGAGGTGCTCTCGGGCGGCTTCAACCTCGGCTTCTCGACGCTCCAGGGTGGCCAGATTCTCTTTGCCATGGGTTCGGGAGCGCTCTTCGTCATCATCCTGTCGATGACGATCTGCGGCTCCTCGTCCTCGGCATCGGGTGGCATCAAGGCGCTGCGCATCGGCATTATCGCGCGCTCCGTCGTGCAGGCCATCCGTGAGGCGCTCGCTCCCGACCGCGCGCGTCCCCGCACCTTCTATTTCCAGAAGGGCCGACATCGCCTCACGCCAGAGCTCGTGTCCTCGGCTATGATCATTTTCCTGCTCTACATGGTCACCTACGCCGTTGGCGCCATCGCCGGCATTGCCTATGGCTACGAAGCGCTGCCCGCGATTTTCGACTCCGTCTCGGCGGCATCGAACACGGGGCTTTCGCTGGGCGTCGCCGCACCCGGCATGCCCAATGGTCTCGAGATCATCTACATTTTCGAGATGTGGCTCGGTCGTCTCGAGTTCATCGCGATTCTGGCGATGGTCGTCGAGATGCTTGCCTTCCTCGTCCCGCATCGGCGTTCGAAGTGGGTGCGGAGGAAGAAATGAAAAGTCGCGTGACATGCGGTTTCGTTCTTGCATGCGTCCTGGCGCTCGCGGGCATGATGCTGCCCGCGTTTGCCGCGCCGTCGGATATCCAAAATGCCGGTGGTGGCAACCTCGAGATCGGCTCTCTCTCGGATCGCTTCGAGTCTCTCGACAAGCTCGGGAACTCCCTGACCGACGAGGAAAACGTCGTCATCGAGACGCGCGTAGGCGTCCTGGTCTCGACGAATCGCGCCCTCAACAACAGCGAGGTGAGCTTCACGGGCGAGGCTGTGGGAGGCGTCGTCAATGCGGGCGAAGGCTACAAGTGGGCCAATATCAGAGGTACCTCAAATGCCGTCATCAGCGTCTACCTGTCCGATGACCTTGCCAAGCTCATCCAAAACGTCGGCGATTACCATACGACGGGCACCACGCTCAAGATTACGGGCACCTATCACATCGCCTGTCCGGAGCACGAGGGCGAGCTCGACGTGCATGCATCTGCCGCCGAGGTCACAGACAACGGCGGCCCGGTGACGCACATGGTCGTGCCGGGGCGCCTTGAGGCGGCGCTGGCGCTCTGCGCGGTGGCGGGCCTGTTCCTCATGCTCTACTTGCTCGCACGGCGGTATTTCCAGAGAAAGGCGCAGACATGATGTCCTTTGACCGCCTCGCCTATCGCAAGTCAGCGCGCGAGGCATTCGAGGAGGCAAACGCCAAGCTCACGCGCGAGGGCAAGCCCTGCGAGCCGGGTTGCGTCATATCGCTTGACCGAGGCTATCCGCTCGTGTGCACGCCGTATGCGACCGAACGTGCCGAGCTGGCGACCTCCATCAAGAAGAGCGACGACAGCATCGTGGCGGTGGGGGATTGGGTGGCGTTGCATCGCCCGCATGGCCACGAGAAAGCCGTCATCGAGTGCGTGCTGCCCCGTCGCAACGAAATCGCGCGCGTCAAACGCATCGGACGTGAGCGACAGCCGCGTCGTCAGGTGTTGGCCGCCAATGTCGACATCGTGCTCATCTGCCAGTCCCTTACGGGCGAGGGAATCGACGAGGGACTGCTCGTGCGGCAGATGGTGGCTGTCGCGGGGTGCAAGGCGACGCCAGTGTTCGTGCTTACGAAGGGGGATATGGCAGACGAGGCCGCCATCGAGGCCATCCGCGAGCGTATTCGCCTCATCGCCCCGGAGGCATCCCTCTTCGTTGTCTCCGTCGAAGACGAGGATTCCATTGACGAGCTGCGCGGGATTTTCTCCGACTACACGACGGGGCTTTTGCTCGGGGAAAGCGGTGTCGGTAAATCCTCGCTCGTCAATGCACTTTTGGGCGAGGAGGCTCTGGCGACAGGCGATGTGCGTGCATCGGACGACAAGGGGCGCCACACTACGGTGGCACGGCGCATGATACCGTTGCCGCAGGGCGGTCTCATCATCGATGCGCCTGGTTTGCGCACGTTGCAGATTCTCGACATGGAGACGAGTCTCAAGCTCGCCTTCGACGACATCGCGCAGGCTGCGCTGGGTTGCCGTTTTCGCGACTGCACACATGGCGACGAGCCGGGCTGTGCCGTACGCGACGCCGTTGCACCGGAACGTCTTGAAGCGTATCGACGGCTTCTTTCGAGCGGGCGTTAGTGTTACATTATGCAAACACGTCTCGACGCGGCCTACGCGTGGCAAGTTGAGCGGAGGGCTCATGAGCAAAAGCGGTAACCTGACCATCGTCTTGCAGGCAGGCGGCGAATCACGGCGCATGGGCCGCAGCAAGGCCACTGTTCCCTTCTTGGGAGAGCCGCTCATCTGGCGCGGCATCAATCGTCTGCTTCCGCTGGCAGACGAATTCATCATCACCACCAACGAGCCCGAAAACCTCGATTTCCTCGACGATCTGGTCGAACTCGGAAAGATTCGCCTCGTCACCGATGAGTACGACCAGCGAGGTGCCCTGCGCGGCGTCTACACGGCTGTCAACGCGGCATCCAACGAGTACGTGGCGCTTGTCGCATGCGACATGATCTTCCCCTCGCGCAATCTCATAAGTGCCGAGCTCGAGGCCCTGATGGAGGAGGGTGCCGATGCGGCCGTCCCCAAGACGAAGCATGGCTACGAGCCCTTCCATGGCGTTTACCGGCGCTCGAGCTGCCTGCCCGTCATCCACGAGGCGACGGAGGCGGGCGAGGCCAAAGCAAATGCCTGGCTCGACAAGATCGACGTCGTGGAGTTCGACGGGCAGCGCGTTGCCGAAGCCGAGCCGCGTGGCGGATGCTTCATCAACGTGAACACACCCGAGGAGCTTGCCGATGCCCAGGAGCGCATTCTCTCAGGCAAGATAGCCGAGCGCGAAGAGTTCGAGTAGGGACGAGACACATTGGACAGGTACATCTGTCTCACTGCATGCAGTGAGACAGATGTACCTGTCCAATGTGTCTCGTCCCTACAACTGTCATTTCGAGCGAAGCGCAGCGGAGTCGAGAAATCTCTCACTGTCCTATTGAGCAAATTTGCGCTACTATTGAGCAAAATTGCTCAATAGGAGGTCCAATGACTCTGCCATCCTATCAACGGCCCATCGTGAAGACGCTCGTCAAACGTATGGGGGAACCACGCAGGTTCATTCAGATGCTCATCGGACCCCGTCAGACGGGCAAGAGCACCGCGATTCGGCAGGCCCTCGCGCACATCGACATTCCGGTGCACACGGCGCTTGCAAGCGTTGACTTCTCGAGCCGCGATTGGCTCCGTGCGCAGTGGCAGCAGGCTCGGACCCTGATCAACGAGAGGAATCCATCGGCCCTGCTCGTCATAGACGAGATCCAAATCGTCGACCAGTGGTCGTCCGTCGTCAAGGAGCTATGGGACGAGGATGCCTGGAGCGGGGTGGACCTGCGCGTGGTGCTGAGCGGGTCATCCTCGCTGTTGATCCAACATGGTCTCAAAGAGGGACTTACGGGACGTTTCGAGATCATCCGAAGCACGCACTGGAGCTTTTCCGAATGCGAGGTCGCCTTTGGCTATACCTTAGATGAGTATCTGTTCTTTGGCGGCTATCCCGGCAGCGCTCCGCTAAAGGACGACAGGGAGCGTTGGCTTGATTACATGAACGACTCCGTCATAGAGCCGAGCATATCGAAGGACGTCGTCGCGTTGGAGGAAGTGCGCAAGCCGGCTCTCATGCAGCGCCTGTTCAGGCTCGGGGCAGCAAGCTCGGCCCAGGAGCTTTCCTACAGAAAGATCATGGGACAGCTCGACGATGCGGGAAACACCACCACGCTAGCCCGTTATCTGGACCTACTCAATGATGCGGGGCTGCTCTGCGGCCTGAGCAAGTTCGACCCCAAGCTCATCCGCGAAAAGGCGAGCTCACCTCGCTTCATGGTCTACGACACGTCTTTGATGACGGCATCTTATGGCATGTACCGGGACTTCCTCCTGAGCGATGCCGAGCGCCGCGGCCATCTGGTGGAAAGCGCCGTCGGGGCGTTTCTTCTCGCGCGCTCGAAGGCCGAGCATTTCGAGGTCCATTGGTGGAGGGATGGCGCAAACGAGGTGGACTTCGTGCTTTCGCAAGGCGGGTCGACGATGGCCATAGAGGTGAAGAGCGGACGTATTAAATCGCTCAAGGGACTGACGGCTTTCGTGAACAGGTTTCCCGAGGCACGTACGCTGGTCGTTGGCTCTGCCGATTGCCCTGTTGAGTCGTTTCTTCGCGGTGAGGTGCCCCTCTTCGCCTAGTCCGCCTTTCAATCTTTGTTCAAGCTTCGGGTCGTATCATCGTGCGCGGAGACGACGCGCCCCTTTGTTACGGTTTCGTGTTAATGCACCACTGCGCGGGGCGATTCTTCTCCACAAAGGCTACTATGACAACACGCAGGTTTATTCGCTCGAAAGTGAGGGCTTAACATGAATCAAAGCGGCTCCGATAGGCCGGTTCCCCCCGAGGGCGCGCAAAGCGCACCTCCCGTCACACCGCCATCCACACCCCCTGTCACCAATCAGAGTGCCCCCAAGACAAAGCAGCCCAAGTCCAAGGACTCCAAGGGCGGCCTCAGGTCGTTCCTCTACGGATTGCTCGGCGGCGTCGTCTCCGTCGCGCTCGTCCTGTGCCTGGGTAGCTTCACCCCCGTGCTCGACGCCTTCAAGGGTGCGACGGTGACCTCCAGCAACGGCAACGTCGTCATCAGCCCCGACGAGGACGATGTGACCCTTGCCGAGGCCGTGGCGGCCAAGTGCCTTGGTTCCGTGGCGACCATCTACGTGTACTCCGATAGCGGCTCGTCCAACCCGTTCTTCGGGACGAGCAGTTCCTCCAACCAGCCTTCCTCCCTCGGCAGCGGCGTTGTCATCTCGAGCCAGGGCGACACCTACTACATCGTCACCAACAGCCACGTCGTCAACGGCGCCTCGCGTGTGACGGTCACGATTGGCGATGCCAGCTACGAGGCGCAGGTCATCGGTCAGGACGCCAAGAGCGATCTGGCGGTTGTCAGCATCAAGGCCACGGGCCTGGTCCCCATGGAGTGGGGCGACTCGGCCGACCTCAGCGTTGGCGAGTGGGTTATGGCCATCGGTGCACCCTATGGCTACGAGCAGACGGTCACCACCGGCATCGTCTCGGCGATGTACCGCTCCGACGTGCTGCAAAGCGGCACGGGCTCGAGCTCCGTCTACACCGACATGATCCAGACCGATGCGGCCATCAACCCGGGCAACTCCGGTGGCGCGCTCGTCAACGACAGGGGCGAGCTTATCGGCATCAACACCTATATCTCCTCGACCTCGCAGTCGAGCGCGGGCCTGGGCTTTGCCATCCCGTCCAACACCGTGAAGCGTGTCGCCGAGCAGATCATCGCCGGCCAGCCGGTCACCCATGCCTTCCTGGGCATCACCATGGCAGCCTCGACCGAGCCCGCGGGTGTGGCCGTGACGAGCGTCTACAAGGACACGGCTGCCGCGACTGCGGGTCTTCGCACCGGTGACGTGATCACGAGGATCGACGGCGAGGACATGGCAAGCCCCAATGACGTGAGCATCGCCGTGAGCTCCAAAAACGCCGGCGATACGATCCAGATCACCTACGTGCGCAACGGCCAGGAGGCGACCACCACGGCAACGCTGGGTGCCGACGACATGAATCCCAGCGAGTATGCCGATGGCGGCGCTCCGGTGCAGAACAATAGCGGCAACGGCGGGAACAGTGGCAACGGTTTCGGGTTCAACTTCAATCCGTTCGGACGCTAGACGCCAACTACATAACCGACGGCATGCAAGGACCGGTCCTCAGGGGCCGGTCCTTTTTTTTGCGGGCGCGAATAGATGGTTGATTCTTCGCATATATCCCGCCCGGCATGCGTCCCATCGCGTTTGACGAAACGGTACCGCCATGACGGGTGGCTTTCCCGCGGCCATCCTCGACCTTGCCGACGTCGACTCGATGTCCGGCGAGGAGCTCTGCAAGACGGCCGAGGACAACGGTATCGACCTGCGCGCCTTCGTCATCGAGTGACGCCTTATTTCTGGATCTTCTTCAGCCCAGTGCCGCCTCGAGCGCCTCTCGCAGGAATTGGGATCGTGACTCGTTCTTCCCGTGTGCGGCCTTGTCGAGTTTGTCCCGAAAGGATCGCGGAATCTTGAACGCAACGGTCACTAGCTCCTCATCACATAGGGGAGGCCTGCCCTGGGGCGCTACGAGCATCTTGCCGGCCTTGCCGGGGTAGTCTCCGCGCTCTGCCTGGGCTGCGAGCTCCTCGATCATGGCATCGGTAAGAACGCGACCGCTCTTTGTCCTGTATTCCATCTTGGACCTTCCTCTACAACCCGAGTTCCTCACGCATCTTCGCCGTTATCTTCATGGCGTGATAGATCAATATTGATCCACAATCAAGCTCTGTTGCCGCCAGCTCCAGAATGCGTCCCTTCTTGTCTGCACCTGCGGCAATGTAGAATTCCGGCGAACCGTACTCTCTCACCTGTATGGCAAAGGCATTGCGCCAGGCTGAGACAGCATCTTCATCTGAAATCTCTGGATGACGATCATGAACCCGAGAATGAACTATCACATCATCTTCCATTTTGCCCCTTAGTATTATACATTTTTATAAAATGTTTTTGTATAACTAAAATGCTTATACATTACATTTGGCTACAGGCGAGAACTCATCTCGCCAGCACATGAATTGTATCATTAAAACGAACAGATGTTCGCTATTTGCATCCACACATTAAATGTCCGGCGAGGAGCTCTGCAAGACGGCCGAGGACAACGGCATCGATCTGCATGCTTTCGTCATCGAATGATGCGGGGTGACAGGGTGTTTCCGAAAAAAACGAATGCAGCGACACCGAAAAAACGAATTCTCCCCACATGAAAAAAAGCGGGCAGGCGCATTGCGCCCACCCGCTCTCGCCGTAGCGTATCTTCCGCACCGCTACTTGTTCTTGAAGTCCTTCACGAACCTATAGCCATAGCCGCGCACGGTCTCGATGACGTTGGGATCCAGCCCGACGCTCGCCAGCTTGTCGCGCAGGCGCTTGATGTGCGTGTCCACCGTCTTGGTCTCGACGACGTACTGCCAGTCCCACGCCTCGCGCAGCAGCTGCTCGCGGCCCAGCACGGTACCCGCATGGCTCATGAGCGTGACCAGCAGCTCGAACTCACGCGGCGTGAGCTCGATGTCCTTGCCCTCGAAGGTGGCATGATGCCCTGCCTCATCCAGATGGATGCCGCTAATGTCGAGGACGCGCACGCCGTCAGCGCTTGTGTCGGCTTCTTGCGGAGCACGGCGCAGCAGCGCGTGTACGCGGGCAAGCAGCTCGCGGATGCCAAAGGGCTTGGCTAGGTAATCATCGCCGCCGAGCTCGAGCCCGACGACCTTGTCGAGCTCCGTATCACGTGCCGATAGAAACAGCACGGGCACGTTGCTCTTCGTGCGGATGCGGCGGCACACCTCGTAGCCGTCGATACCGGGCAGCATGACGTCGAGAATCACGAGGTCATAATCGTTGGCGTTGGCCATATCGACGGCCTCGTTGCCATTATGGGCGACATCGACCTTGTAGTTCTCCTTCGAAAGGTTAAAGCTGACGAAATCGGTTATTGCCTGCTCGTCGTCAACGACGAGTATTCTCTGTTCGCTTTTTTCATCCATGGTAAGCTCCACTCAACCATTACCTGTTACGATTACATTCTATTGTATGCGCTGAAGGAGAGTTCGCGCTACGCTGTAATGAAACTGTTTTGAGAGATGGAGAATGCATGCTTCTGACCGTGGACATCGGAAACACGCAAACCGCCATGGGCCTCTTCGAGGGCGAGGAGCTCGTGGCCCACTGGGTCTTCACGACGCGCGCGCAAGATACCGCCGATGAGGTGAGGCTTTCGCTCGTCGGGCAATTCGGGCTCAACGATATCGACATCTCGTCTTGCGATGACGTGGTCATCGCCTCGGTCGTGCCGGCGCTTACCGAGTGCTGGGCGAGCGTCGCACGAAGCATCACCGGGCGCGAGCCCATCATCGTGGGGCCCGGCATCAAGACGGGACTCGCGATGCGCTACGACAACCCGGCCGAGATCGGCGCCGACCGCGTGGCCGATGCCATTGCCGCCATCAAGCTCGAGGGCGCGCCTGTCGTGGTCGTCGACCTGGGAACCACGACCAACATCGAGGTTATCGACGAGAAGGGTCGCTTCATGGGCGGCATCATCGCGCCTGGCATGGGCACGGGTGCAGATGCCATGTTCACCCATGCAGCTCGCCTGCCGCAGGTCGACATCGTCGAGCCCGCCCATGCGATTGGCACCAACACGATAGACGCCATGCGCTCGGGTATCATCTTCGGCGAGGTCGCACGCATCGACGGCCTTGTTCGCGCCATCTTCGACGAGCTCGGTTACGAGGCGCCCGTCATTGCGACGGGCGGCTTCTCGGGCATGATCACCGAGCTTTCCCAGACCATCACACGTCGCGAGTCGCGTCTGACCTTGCATGGCCTGCGGCTCATCTACGAGAAGAACCGATAGAGCCGAGGAGGCTGCCGTGGTTGCAGGTGATACGGGCAACAGGATCGATTCGCAGGATATGTTCGGTGGGGAGGTCCCGCCCGAGGTCCTGCGCTTCTTCGAGCAGGCAGATCCGCCACACGAGGTCCGCGCGTTCATACGCGAGACCATCAACGAGATGCGCAGCGAGGAGGCTCGCCAGGCGCAATTCGTGAGTGACGTGAGTCACGAAATCCGTACGCCGCTCACCGCCATTCGCGGCGCGGCCGAGACCTTGCTCGAGGGGGACGTTCCCGAGCAGCTGCAGCAGCGCTTCCTCGACCAGATCATCAAGGAGTGCGATCGCCTCACGCGCCTGGCCAATGATCTGCTCACCTTGCAACGGGCCGAGGGCGAAAACATGGAGCTCACGCGCATCAATCTGCGCGCCATCGCCGATAACTGCGCCCTGCTCATGCAAGGACTTGTCGAGGAGCGCGGCGTGAACCTCACCGTGGTGGGCGAGGCTCCGGACGTCATGGGCAATGCAGACGCGCTCAACCAGATCCTCGTGAACCTCATCGAGAACGCGAGTCGCTTTGCGGGCGAGGGTGGCCACGTGCGCGTCGAGATTGCCTGCAACGAGGGCCATTCGGTCATCGCCGTCAAGGATGACGGGCCGGGCTTCGGCGACGAGTCACCCGAGCATCTCTTCGATCGCTTCTATCGTGCCGACCAGAGTCGCGCGCGCTTCAAGGGCAGCGGCAACAGTGGCCTGGGGCTTGCCATCGTCAAGGCGCTTGCCGAGGCGATGGGCGGCACCGTGCAAGCGGCCAATCTGGCTGGTCACGGCGCGGTCTTCATCGTCGCCATTCCCAGCCTGCCTCCCGAGAACTGGAAGGACACCGCGCCTTGCGCGCATCTGAGCGAGTCGCTCCGGGAGTCAATTCTCAACGTCGGTGAGTAGCGCCTTCCGTGGGCGAAAACCCCTCTCCATATGCGAATGCGTGGGTGGCGCATGCGAGCATTTGCGGTACCATGTGCGTTACGAAAATCTGAAGGGAACAAGATGACTCCAACGAGAACCGTCGTGACCGTCCTGGGCAAGGATCGCAGCCGCATTGTCGCGACCATTGCCACGACGCTTGCCGATTGCGGCGCCAACATCGACGACATCCAGCAGAATGTCCTCAACGACATTTTCTCGATGACCATGCTCGTCACGCTCGACGAGGACGTTGCAAGCTTCAACAAGGTGCAGGAGCTGCTCGCCCGCGATGGCGAGGCGCTCAACCTGCAGGTCGTCATCCAGCGCGAGGACGTCTTCGAGTTCATGTACAACGTCTAGCGTGGAAACTGGGCAGAGGTTGTTTCAAGTATGGCAACGAGCGTACAAAGCGATATGACGCGCAGCGAGTTCAAGAAGAACTGGGGCGTGCTCTCTGCCCTCGTCTCCAAGGACTTCAAGCGCAAGTACCGCCGCAGCGTCCTGGGCATCCTGTGGTCCGTGCTCAACCCGCTGCTCATGATGGTCATCATGACGGCGGTGTTCTCCTACATGTTCAAGTTCAACATCGAGCATTTCCCGCTGTACCTCATTCTGGGAAACATCCTGTTCGGCCTCATGAGCACGGCCACGTGCACGGCCATGACCTCCATCGTCGATTCCTCGTCGCTCATCAAGAAGATCCGCATCGAGAAGGCGATCTTCCCCATCGAGAAGGTCATCTTTGCCCTGGTCAATTTCGTCTTCTCGCTTATCGCGGCCGTCTGCGTCATGATCTACCTCCAGGTCTTTCCCTCCTGGCAGATCATCTTGCTGCCCGTCCTCCTGCTGTTCGTCGTGCTCTTCAGCATGGGATTGGGCCTCTTGCTCTCGGCCCTCGGTGTGTTCTTTCGCGATGTCTTCCATATCTGGGAGGTCTTCATCACGGCCTGGACCTACGCCACTCCGCTGTTTTACCCCATGGACCTGCTCGAGCCGTGGATGCAGCAGGTCATGCTCTTCAATCCCATGTACCATTACGTGACCTACTTCCGCGACATCATGATGTACGGCGTCCTCCCCAGCGGCACGGAGCATCTCATTTGCCTGGGTATGGCTGTCATCACCTTTGCCGTCGGCCTTCTCGTCTTCCGCAAGACCGAGAAGAAGTTCATCCTGTACGTGTAGGGGAGTCCATGGCCGAGGAACTGCAAAAGACCGAGACGTGGGTCGAGAAGGATCCGGGTGCGAAGAGCGATGATCCGGTCATCGTCTTCGACCATGTCGACATGATCTTCAACATCGCGAGCGAGCAACTCAACAACCTCAAGGAGTACTTCATCAAGCTCGTGCGCCGCGAGCTCTTCTTCGAGGAGTTCAAGGCCCTCAAGGACATCTCCTTCACCATCAACCGCGGTGAGGTCTACGGCGTCGTCGGCAGCAACGGTTCCGGCAAGTCCACGCTTCTCAAACTTGTTGCCGGTGTGCTCGAGCCTTCCAATGGCACGGTTACCGTCAATGGCACCATCGCGCCCATCATCGAGCTGGGTGCCGGTTTCGACTTCGAGCTCACGGCTCGCGAGAACGTCTACCTCAACGGTGCGCTGCTGGGCTACAGCAAGAAGTTCATGGACGAGAAGTACGAGAGCATCATCGACTTCGCCGAGATTCGCGATTTCCAGGACATGCCCATCAAGAACTACTCGTCGGGTATGGTCGCGCGCATCGCCTTCGCCATCGCCACGGTCACCACGCCCGACATCCTCGTCGTCGACGAGGCGCTTTCGGTTGGCGATTTCCGCTTCCAGGAGAAGTGCGAGAACCGTATCAAGGAGCTCGTCTCGCATGGGACGACGCTGCTCTTCGTCTCGCATTCCATCGAGCAGGTCGAGCGCGTGTGCGAGCGCGCCCTTTGGATCGAGAAGGGCGTTGGCCGCATGCAGGGCGACGTCATGGAAGTCTGCGAGGCCTACCGCCAGGGCATCTAGCGGCCGCTCACCCCAGCAGGTCGTTGACCAGCTCCACAATTGCGCGATAGGCGACGGGGCGATCGAATTGCTCCTCGGCAATCTTGCGGCCGCGCATGCCCATCTCATCACAGGCGTCTTCGTCTTGCGCGAGCGCGATGATGGCGCCCGCAAGCTCGGCCGCGTTCTCTGGCTCGACGTTCACGCCAAAGCCGTCCTGCGTGCACTTGTCCTTGAATTCCTGGCTTTCGCCCGTGTTGATGATGGGACGTCCCGCACACAGATAGTCGGCAATCTTGGAGACGATCGACTGGGGGGCGCCTTTGATGAGCGAGTTGACGAGGACATCGCTTGCCTTGAGGTGTGCGGCCATGATCTGGTAATCCACGTAGCCCGTGAACACGGCGGGTGCATCGATGTCCTCGGCAAGCTTCTCGAGGCCCGGGCGGTTGGGGCCGTCACCGAGGATGTAGAGGCTGAGCCGCTTGCCGAGCTCCTCGGCAATGACGGGCTCTGCAAGCTCGCAGGCGCGGATGAGCGTCGCCACGTCATAGCTGCGGGCAAGCGAACCGGCGTAGATGACCCAGAACTCGTCATCGCCTTTGGTGATGGAGGGGGTGTGGCGCTCAACGCCCTCGTCGAAGTAGGCGATATCGCCGCCCACATACACGGTGAGGTGCGGGATATCCTGCAGACAATGGTGCGTGTACTCGTGCGAGGTACCGACGGCGGCCGAAGCGGAGGCGTAGGCGATGGCCGCATCGCGCTGGAATCCGCTGAAGGCGAAGTCGCTCAACACCGGAATGTCCGCAACCATCTTCATGGCCTCGGGCCATAGGTCATTGATATCGACGACGAAGGGGATGTCGTGCTCGCGTGCAAAGCTGCCTGCATCGGCTGCGATGTTGTTGGGCGGGATCTGGCACCAGACAAGGTCGTAATCCGTCCCGTAGCGCTCGAGGTAGCGGCGCAGATTCTTGCTGAAGACGCCCTGGCTGTATATGCGTGCGGGATTGATGTTGGAGCTATAGCCGGGCTCCTCGATGAAGATGACCTCGTAGGGCAGCTCATGGTACTTGGGGTCAACGATGTTGCGGCGCTTCTTCTCCCAATGCTGGAAGGTCGAGGTGAGCAAGTCGACCTCGTAGCCCTCCTTGGCAAGCAGCTCGGCGATATAGGAGGTGCGGTTGAGGCCGGCGGTCTCGTCGGCGAGCTTCACGGCTTGCGTCACGACGGCGATCTTTGCGTTGCTCACTCGTGTCTCCTTGGGGTCTACAGATAGTCTTTAGTGCAGCGGATGGCGTAATCGAGGCCGTTGGAGCGCACGCGGTAAGCGAACTCGCTCGCAAGGCCCATGCCAAAGCGCAGACGCGAGTTCTTGACTGGTATACCGCGATACTCGGCGAATTGCGCTTTGAGGGCAGGATTGATTTTAGGCTCGCTTGCCACGAGCGCGGGGTCCATGCGGTCGAACATGGCATGGGCCGCTTCGAGGACTTGGGGGTCATCGCCATTGGAACGGTACTGGCCGTTGAAGTAGGTGAAGCCCTTGCTGATGTGGCTTTTGAGCACGCCCTCGTCGGTAATGCCGAGGCGCTCGATGATGTCGGCCATCAATTGCCAACGATCGAAGGGCAGCGTCTTGTTCTTGCGCGCGAAGGCGTCCTCCTCCTGACGCGTCTCCTCGCGGTACACGTAGAACGGCTCGTCTATGTAGACGATGCGCCCGCGCAAGAGCGTGTCGTAGAAGAACTCGTTATCGGCCCAGCCAGCCCCCGGATACTCGTGGAACTTGATGTCGTTTTCCTCGAGGAAGCCCTTGCGATAGATGGCAGACCAAATGGAGGGATGGTGACGCAGCATGTGAACCACGCCCGGGTCGGTGATGGTGAACACCTCGGTCCGGGGGTTGATGCGATGGCGATAGCTGCACTGCAGGTGCTCCTTGGGAGCATCCCCACGTAGCGTACCGTGCTCGCGCACCTCGCGGATATAGGGCGTCTTCACGATATCGCAATCATGGTGCACGGCCGCATCCATGAGCTTGGCGGCCATGCCGGGCAGGATGTAATCGTCTGGTTCCAGAATGCCGATCCACTCCCCGCGGGCGGCGGCGATGCCGTCGTTCATGGCGGCTCCGTAGCCCGCGTTCTCGCGATGCGAGACGATCATGACGCGGGGGTCGCGGGCAAAGCGCTCGACGATCTCGCGGCTGTCATCAGTCGAGCCATCGTCCACGCAGACGATCTCGACGTTGCCATCGCAGTTTTGCGCAAAGAGCGATCCGAGTGCCCACTCGAGGGTGTAGGCGGCGTTGTAGATGGGGACCACGAACGAGAGCTTCGCGTCGAAGTCCTGGTAGTACACATCGCATATGCGGCCGTTAAGCTCACGTGTCTCGTGTATTTGTTTGGTGGGTGAAGCCACGGAACCTCTCCTATGATTACCGTTCGCTTGTAGGCCTATTCTATGACACGCCGCCCTTTTATTGAAACTGGATACAATATATATCCATGAATACCTATCTAAGAGAGCTCACCGTCCAGTTTGCCAAGTTCGGCATTGTCGGTGTCATTGCCTTTTGCATCGACTACGGGCTATTCCTGCTCATGGACTATGTCTTCGGGGTCAATTATCTCGTTGCCTCTGCCATTTCGTTCACCATTTCGACCGTCTTCAACTACATGGCGAGCATGCGCTATGTGTTTGCAGGCAAGCAGGGCCAGACGCGCACGCAGCAGTTCGTGATCTTTTTCGTACTCAGCGTTGTCGGCCTCGGTCTCAACCAACTCATACTCTGGTTATGCTCGGGCGTCTTTGTCGTGCCTGCATGGGCTGGCAAGCTCGTGGCGACCGTCCTCGTCATGGTGTTCAACTTCGTGACGCGCAAGATATTCCTCGAGGATCGCGTTTCGCGTCGGGGATAATCTGCGCTATGCTTGAACGCGTGCACTTTCGAGAAGGAGATTATTCATGGCTCAATATGATTATCTGATCGTCGGCGCCGGCCTCACGGGTGCCGTGTTCGCGCATGAGGCGAAAAAGGCGGGCAAGAGCTGCCTCGTCATCGACAAGCGCGACCATATCGCCGGCAACGTGTACACGCGCAAGGTCAATGGCATCAACGTTCACGAGTACGGAGCGCATATTTTCCACACCTCCGACAAACGCGTCTGGGATTACGTGAACCAGTTCGCGGAGTTCAACAACTACATCAATGCGCCCGTAGCCAACTATCATGGCGAGCTGTACAACCTGCCCTTTAACATGAACACCTTCTCCAAGATGTGGGGCGTGACCACGCCTGCCGAGGCGCGCGCCAAGATCGACGAGCAAGTCGCGGCCGAGCACATCACCGATCCCTCCAACCTCGAGGAGCAGGCACTCTCGCTCGTAGGCCGCGATATCTTCGAGAAGCTCGTGAAGGAGTACACGGAGAAGCAGTGGGGGCGCGATTGCAAGGATTTGCCCGCTTTCATCATCAAGCGCCTGCCGGTGCGCCTCGTCTTCGATAACAACTACTTCAACGACCGCTACCAGGGCATTCCCATCGGCGGTTACACCAAGATGGTCGAACGCATGCTCGAGGGCACCGACGTGCGCTTGAGCTGCGACTACAAGGATCTCATCGCGCAAGAGCCCGATATTGCCGACCGCGTCATCTACTGCGGTCCCATCGACGAGTTCTATGACTACGAGCTTGGCACGCTCGAGTACCGCAGCCTGCGCTTCGAAAGCGAGCTGCTCGAGGGCGAGGAAAACTGGCAGGGTAATGCCGTCATCAACTACACGAGCCATGACGAGCCCTTTACGCGCATCATCGAGCACAAGCACTTCGAGTTCATGAAGGACGAGGAGGGCAATGTCCTGCCCGACACGGTCATCACACGCGAGTATCCGGCCGACTGGAAGCCGGGCGACGAGCCGTACTATCCCATGAACGACGAGAAGAACAACGCCCTGTACGAGCAATATGCGGAGCTCGCGCGCAAGGAGGACCGCGTGGTCTTCGCAGGCCGTCTCGGCGCGTACAAGTACTACGACATGGCACCTTGCATTGCCGCGGCGCTTGACCTGTGCGAAGCGGAGCTTGGCTAGCGCGCGCATGACGCAGCAGCAAGATGACACCCGCTTCATGCGCCTTGCCATCGAGCAGGCGCTCAAGGCCCAGGAGCTTGGAGAGGTGCCCATCGGTGCCGTTGTCACGTACGAGGGCGAGGTCATCGCCCAGGCCCATAATCGGCGCGAGATCGACCATGACCCGGCAGGGCATGCGGAGTTTCTCGCTCTCAAGCAGGCTGCACGCGAGCTTGATCGCTGGCGACTCTCCGGCTGCACCGTGTACGTGACGCTCGAGCCCTGCCTCATGTGCGCCGGCCTCATGCAACAGTCGCGTATTGATCGTTGTGTGTACGGCGCGTGTGATTCCAAAGGAGGCGCACTGGGCACTTTGTATCAAATACATGACGATACTCGCCTGAACCATCGCTTCGCGGTAGTATCAGGCGTCCTCGAAAACGAATGCGCCGCGCTGTTGAGCGATTTCTTCGCGCGGCTAAGGGAGAAGAAGTGAACCCAAAGGTCAGCGTCATACTGTCCTTCTATAACGCGCAGGCTACGCTCGAGCGCGCGATTCGGGGCATTCTCGAGCAGACCTACCGCAACATCGAGGTCATCCTCATCGACGATGGCAGCACCGACCGTTCCGCCGCTATCGCCGAAGAGCACGTTGCCGTCGATTCGCGCATCCATCTTATCTGCAAGCCCAATACGGGCGTCTCCGATTCACGCAACATCGGCCTCGACGTGGCCACGGGCGACTGGGTGTATTTCGTCGATGCCGACGATTGGATCGAGCCAGATGCCATCGAGGCCTTTATGCAAGCCGCGACGAGCCCCTCGTGTGACTTGGTCGTTTGCGATTTCTATCGCGTGCAGGGCGATGTGATGTCGTACAAGCACGGCCCGGCAGTCGGGTTGGTCTCACGCGAGAAGTATGCGACCTTCATGGCGCATCGTCCGTCAAATTTCTATTACACCTCGTTGTGGAACAAGGTCTTCAAGCGTGCCATCATCGAGGAGCATTCCATGCGCTTCGATACGCGTATGCAGTTTGGCGAGGACCACGTCTTCATCCTCGATTACGTGCGTCTGGTCGACCGCGTTTCCCTGCTCGATCGTGCGCTCTATTACTATGTGGACAATGCCGGGAGCCTCGTGCACCAGGGGCTCAATCCGGTCGGCGTCGTCAAGATGAAGTGGAACACCTACCTGCCGTATCTGCGTCTCTATCGTGATCTCGAGCTTTTCGAGCGCTTTTACCAGCGGCCATCGCTCTACAAGTTCATCTTCATGCCGGCAACGGACGCCTTTGCCAAGAAGGACGCAGAGCCCATCGATCCCACGACGCTTCCGCCCGGCATCACGCTTGACTAAAATGATGAGGAAATTGCTTCGGGCAAATTTCTCATTTCGCCGTTAGGGAGGCTCATAATGCCGCGCGAATCCAAAGCCAAGAAACGTGAGCGAGCCATCGAGTTCTGCGCACGCATGAACGAGCTCTATCCGCAGCCCACGCCCGCGCTCAATTTTGCCAACCCCTTCCAGTGCGTGATAGCCGTCGCGCTTTCCGCTCAGACGACCGATGCCAACGTCAACAAGGTTACGCCCGAGCTTTTCGAACGCTGGTCAACACCCGAGGCGATGGCGCAGGCCGATGTCGACGAGCTCGAGAAGGTTATCTGGACCATTGGCTTTCATCACAACAAGGCGCGCAATTGCGTTAACTGTGCCCGCATGATCATGTCCGATTTCGACGGCGAGGTCCCGCAGGGAATGGACGAGCTCCAGAAGCTTCCCGGCGTGGGGCGCAAGACCGCCAACATCGTCATGAACGAATGCTTCGACAAGGTTGAGGGAATTGCCGTCGACACACATGTTTTTCGCATCGCGCATCGTCTCAAGTTCTCAAACAAGAAGACGCCTGGCGAAGTCGAAAAGGACTTGCTGTCTCTTTTGCCGAGCGAGCTGTGGAAGAACGTAAACAGTCAATGGATACGCTTCGGGAGGGAATATTGCATCGCGCGCAAGCCGCGTTGTGACGAGTGTCCCTGCGTTGACCTGTGCCCTACGCAAATCAGCCTGAAATAGCCAGAGAACCGCTGGTACCGTGCAAACCTAATGCGTTTAGTATGGGGTCGTACCAGATTCATTATTATATTCTAAATAGGATAAAGATTCTCATTATTCACTCAGGCTTTTTATACGATAGCTGGTATTATTTTGGAGCGCTAGGTCATTTGCGTTTTCGATGCCCCAGACACCATCGCAAACAAGAGCGTCCTGGCACACATTACCCAATCACATTCGTGAAGGGAGGGTTGACTAGAGGCATTACCCTCTAAAATCCAACCCAAGGTTCGCCTGAGCTGTTTAAGCTCATCCGTGTTCTTGGAGGCAAGTAGTTGCCTTGCTGTTGTTGGTTATGCGGAGTGAATGTGAAGTGGGATTCTTTACAAATCACACCACATATATGTGCCAAGAGTTTAAATCTGGCTTCAGGCGCATAAGAGGGCTTCAAGTTTTCCCAAAAGGTAATTGAGGAAAAGGAGTAACACTATGGCTGGAACTTACAGCAAAGAGTGGCGAGTTACACGCGAGGATGGCACTGTAGCTACCCGCAGCAACACCTGGTCTCCCCCGGGATCTCACCCGGTAGGATATGGCGTTAAGGTTATCACCGATGGCGGCCGTCTCATCCGCATCGAGGGTGACGACGACAACCCCATTACGCAGGGTCGCGTCAACGCCATGAACCTTGCTCTGCGCGAGTACACCTACAGCCCCGACCGCGTCATCTATCCCATGAAGCGCGCCTATGAGGATCGCGGCAAGATGAAGTGGGAGCGCACCACGTGGGACGAGGCTCTCGACACGATTTGCGAGAAGGTCCGCTACTACCAGACCACGTATGGTCCCGAGTCCATCGTCTGCTTTGGTGGCACCGGTCGTGAGGCTTGCATCTTCTACTATGCTCTGACGTTCTCCGTCCTGCAGTCGCCCAACTGCTGCTACACGCAGTCTGGCTGGTCCTGCTATGGTCCGCGCTGCTCGATCGCTGACTACGTCCTGGGTGCTGGCTATCCCGAGCTCGACTATGCAGGCCACCTGCCTGGTCGTTTCGAGGATCCCGCGTACAAGCTCTCCAAGTGGGTTGTCGTTTGGGGTAAGGAGCCGCTGCCCTCCAATGGTGACGGTTTCTTCGGTCACGTCCTCGTCGACATGATGAAGCTTGGCACGCACCTGATTTCCGTTGACCCCCGCATCACCTGGCCGGGTTCGCGCAACGGCAACATCAACGTCCAGCTCCGTCCGCAGACCGACACCTGCTTCGCACTCGGTGTCATGAACCTCATGTTCCAGAACGACGAGTATGATCACGAGTTCGTGGAGCAGTGGATCTACGGCCTCGACGAGCTCAAGGCTCGCGCTGCCGAGTATCCCGTCGAGAAGGTCGCCGAGATCACCACGGTCGATGTCGCCACGATTGAGCGCGTCGCTCACATCCTCGGCACCGAGCGTCCCATCGGCTGGGCTTGGGGTCTGGCGTTCGACCAGAACAAGAACGGCGTTCAGCTGTCCCAGGCGATGATTCTTCTCGCTGCCATGACCGGTTCCATCGATACCCCGGGTGGTCTGACCCTCGGTCCCCCGTCCGCTCTCCTCGGCAAGTGGCGTATGGAGCAGCGCGGCGCTATGACCGACGAGGTCTGGTCGCTTCGTATCGGTGCTGCCGAGTGGCCTGGTCTGTCCACTGGTATGGCTACCACTCAGCCGGACGAGACCCTGAACACCATGGAGTCGCACAAGCCGTATCAGCTCCGCATGGCTTGGTTCAACAGCTCCAACTTCCTGGCGCCCACCTGCTCGGCTCAGCCCAAGCGTTGGCATGACGCTCTGTGCGAGAGCATCGAGTTCTGCGTCATCCAGGACCTCTTCCTGACCCCGACCGCTATGGCCGTGGGCGATTACTTCCTGCCGATGTCCACCTGGGCTGAGCATGATGGTATCTGCCTCACGCACTATGGCCGCAACACCGTCTTCATGGGCCCGATGAACAAGGCCCTGCAGGTTGGCGAGTGCATGTCCGACGTCGAGATCTGCCTCGTCTTCGGCCAGCGCCTCAACCCGACGTGGTGGCCGTGGTACAAGCCGGCCGGCGACACGCTCGACGTCTCCACGCTCGAGCACAGCGAGTACGCTCCTATGCTGCTTGGCAAGGATCGTGGCCTGCTCGACCGCGACGCTCTGGAGAAGGCAGTCGTCCAGTTCTACAGCGATCAGCTGGCAGAGCTTGGCATGACCTTCGACGAGTTCCGCGAGGAGGGCATCTATCAGCCGGGCGCCCATGGCTTCGAGTACGAGAAGTACGCCAAGGGCATGCTCCGCTTCGACGGCGAGCCGGGCTTCAACACCATTACTGGTCAGATCGAGGCCTACTCGATTCTGTACGAGTCCTGGGGCGAGGAT
Organism: Coriobacteriaceae bacterium; assembly: GCA_025992705.1. Lineage (NCBI taxonomy): Bacteria > Bacillati > Actinomycetota > Coriobacteriia > Coriobacteriales > Coriobacteriaceae > Coriobacteriaceae bacterium. Next base: position 2,031,335 of record DAJPGJ010000001.1, on the reverse strand, counting down.
CCGCTGCCGTACTACGAGGAGCCCAACTACTCGCAGATCAGCAAGCCTGAGTTCGCTGGTCAGTATCCGCTGATCACCACCTCTGGTTCGCGTCGCTACAGCTCCTTCCATTCGGAGCATCGTCAGGTTCCGTCCCTGCGCCAGATCGATCCGTGGCCGTGGGTCCAGATCAACCCCGAGACCGCTGCCGAGTACGGCATCACCAAGGGCGACTGGGTCGAGGTCTACAACATGTTCGGTTCTGCTCGCTTCAAGGCAGAGATCACCTTCTGCATGAAGCCCGGTATCATCAACTGCGCTCATGGCTGGTGGTTCCCCGAGCAGGACGGCGAGGAGCCCAACCTGTTCGGCGTTTGGAAGTCCAACTTCAACAGCCTCGTTCCGCACATGAACATCGGTAAGCTCGGCTTCGGTGCTCCCTACAAGGGCGTTATGTGCAACATGAGGCGTGTCCGCGGCCTGAACCAGGATTAATAAGAAAGGAAGTTACTTAAATGGCAGATCAGAAGTACGCACTGCTGGTTGACTACACCTTCTTCTCTGGCAACCACGCCGCAGAAATCGCCTGCAAGGAAGAGCTCGGTCTTCCCCTTGATCAGTTTGCTATCAAGGAAGTCGAAGTCGGCCCGTTCAAGGTCGGCGAGGGCAACGACGGTGACGATTGGGAGTGGATCTACCTTCCCATTCCGACCTGCATCTTCTCGCAGCACTGGGGCACCGGCGGCGACAAGGCCGGCCAGCGTCCCCTGGCAGTCCAGGTTGAAGAGTCGCACTCCATGTATTACGGCACGCTCGATGAGATGATTGCCAAGATGAAGGAGTTTGACCGCCCGATGTGTCTGTTCCAGCTCTAATTAGAGCCTGGATAAGCTAGAATAGGCCTGGCCGGTTACGGCTGGCCAGGCCTAGAATTAGATTGCAGACGATTAGGAGGAAACCCATATGACACCTGAAGAGTTCTTGGCTCTCGATGCCCCTGAGGCCGCTGAAATCCTCAATAAGCTCGTTGCCGAAGGCAAGAGCAAGGATGAGGCCATGGCCGAAGAGGGCGTTTCGCAGGCTGATCTCATGAAGGCTCAGATCTTCTGGGTAAAGGATAAGTTCATCGCCCGTGCTTGGGGTGGCTACACTTCCACGAAGCGCACCGGCAATGAGGCTGGCGACAGCATCGAAGGCGTTGGCGGCAGCGATCCTTCCAAGGGTTACGCTGGCATCTAGCATTTCGCCATCAAACCTGTAAGGGCCCGATATCTAACCGTATCGGGCCCTTTCAGTATTTAATGGACGCGTGCCGCGTTATACTACCGGCATTGCGCCAATTCTAGGAGGGCTTACATGTCAACTGAAGCAGAGATCATCGCAGAGATCGAGGAGCTTGGTCGTTTGACCGAGGAGCAGGAGGACATCCTGTATAACATCGCGTTGCGCCAGGAGGAGCTTGGTCGTCAGCCAACCATTTTGCTGCGCGAGAATGTGGACGGCTCTCCCATCTACCAGCCCATGATCGATCGCGAGGTTCTTACCTACCAGCTGTATAACCATGGCGGCGCCGGCTCGCATGAGGTCGTGAACCTCATCGTCACGCTCAAGGGCATGCGCTACGTCATTCTTCATTCCGATGAGCTTTCCCTGCGCAGGAAGGTCGATCCTGCGGGCAATTACCGCGACTAACTCGCGCTGTTCCATATACGTTTGGGGAGACAAGTTGGAAATCACAGATATCACACGCGAGTCCGATGATGCGGTGCAGGAGATGGTCGTGACCATGACCGCAAGTGCGGACGAGGTCAACACCTACATCGACAAGGCGTTCAAGGAGCTTGCCAAGAACGAAATCCCGGGATTTCGCAAGGGAAAGGCTCCGCGCGAGGTCATCGAGCGTGAAGCAGGCGGCCACGATATGGTATTCGCCCGCATTGCCGAGGACATCGTTAACGGCGAGGCGCCCGCCTTGCTCGATGACGCTGACGTACTTTTCATCGGTGACCCGCAGTTCAATCTCGAGAAGATTCCCGCTGAGAACCAGCCCTTTACCTTCACGATATCGGGCCCGGTTCCACCAGAGGGTACGCTCTCGAGTTATGACGAGGTCTCGATCGAAATGCCGCCCAACGAGGCAACCGAGGCAGAAATCGAAATTCAGATCGACGAGCTGCTGAGCGTCTACTATAACTACGATGTCATCGATGACCCGGACTACGAGGTCGAAGACGGAGACTACGTCACAGTCAGAATGACCATCATGAACGATGGCGCTGTCATCCCGGGCCTCAACGATGTCGAGCGCATGCTCAGCATCGGCGGCGGCTCCATGCCCGAGAGCTTCGATGAGCACGTTATCGGTAGCAAGATTGGCTACACGCTCGACTTCGATTTTGATGCGAAGGGCCAAGAGGAGCGCCCAGAACTTGGCGATGGCAACCTACATGCCAATGTCGAGGTCAAGCAGATTCGCAAACGCGTTCTGCCGGAGCTTGATGAGGAGTTTCTCGCCAAGATTGGCGCCACGAGCCTTGATGATCTGCACGATCAGATGAAGATGACCATCAACATGCAAAAGGATCGTGAGCTGCCCAAGCTACTCGAACAGAAGGTCGTAGACGCCCTCATCGAGCGCTTTGAGGGTGAGGTCCCCGAGTACTACGTCGATTTCATGCGCGATAACGTGAGTCGCGAGCTTATGCAGCGGCTCCAGAAGGAAGGCACTGGTCTGCAGGACTGGATGCTCAAGAACAACGTTGAGGCAGAGAAGATGCAGGAAGAGGTGAACCAGGAGTCCATCGATCGCGCCAAGCGTGACATGGCGCTCGAGGCCCTCTTCAAGGAGAAGGGCTGGGAGGTTACCGACGAGGACATCGCCCGGGAGCTTTCCGGGGTCGATGACGCAGAGGCGCAGATTGCCGAGCTTAAGGAGGCTCATCGCATGGCGGACCTGCGCAAGATGTGCCGCCAGTCTATGGCTGCCCGCTGGCTTGCCAAGACGGCCGACATCACGGTCGTCGAATAGACAGCTACTTCACTGCGCATAGCATCTAAAGAAGAGGCCCGCTTGTGCGGGCCTCTTTCATACCTGTATGAAGACGCGAGCGCCTACAGCGAGATGAAGTTGTCGGGGAACTGTTTGTTGGCGTCGAGGACGTCCTTGCTCGTATCGCCGTAGCGCATCCACTCCTTGTCGTCCGGCGTGCGCTTGATCATGGCGTTTTCCATGACGTCGCGCAGGGCCTTGGCCTTGAGCGCATACTCTTCCATCTGGGGCATTCTGCCCTCAAGCTCGATTTGACGGCGCTTATAGGCCTTGTCTTGTACGGAGTCGCCGGGGATGATCTCGTAGAAGTCCTCGGCCGACAGCGTATAGTTTGCATGATCTGCCCAAGCGGCGAGTGCCGAATCCTCCTTGAGACTTTCGATGGTGTTCTCGCGCACCTCGGCATCGAGCTGCTCTTCGGAGATGCCGCGCTGCTCGCAGTAGTCCTTCTTCTGCAGGCCGTTCATGCGGAGCATCTCTTCCAGGCGATAGGCGGATGCGTAAAGCGCCTCTTCTACAAGGTCTTGCGGCAGATCCTCGACGAGACGCGTCGCGAGCTCGCGGCAGATGACGTTTTGGTCGGCGAGCTGCTGGACCTCGACGTTGTCCTTGTACATGTTGTAGCGGATGAAGATGAGGAGTTCCTCGACGGTATTGAGGTCCTCAACGTGTTTTGCAATCCACTGGTCGTTGAGTTTGGGCGTCTCGCCTTCTTTGCAGACATTGAGCTCGAGCCAGCGAAGGGCCGTCTTGCGCACGGCCTCCTCGGGAATCTTGATTTCCTCCGCCACGACGTAGACGGGATCGTATGAAGTCAGGGTGTAACGCTGGTTTGCCATGATGCATCCTCTGTGATGTCGAAATGTATAACAGCCCATGATTATACTGTATTGCACACAGCGAGAGTAGGAGTGCGGATGGGAATAACGGTCATAGCCGTCGGCAAGCTCAAGGAGCGTTTCTGGAAGGATGCGGTGGCGGAGTACGTCAAGCGTCTGGGTGGATATGCCAAGCTGCGCATCGTCGAGATTCCCGATCGTGGCATCGACTTCGAGAGTGACGAGATCATCCGCGTAGCAGAAGGCGCGCACCTCATCCTGCTCGCCATTGACGGCGAGCAGCGCTCGAGCGAGGGAATTGCGCATCGCCTCGATGAGCTCATGACGTATGGGACGAGCGATATCGTGTTTTGCATAGGTGGTTCTGATGGTGTGAATGAATCAGTCTACAAACGTGCTGACGAAACGCTCTCGTTCGGCCAGATCACGCTACCGCACAACCTTGCGCGTGTTGTGTTGCTTGAGCAGATATACCGCGCCTTCAAGATCATGCACGGCGAGCCGTACCATAAGTGAAGTAAGCGACGCTTGGCATAAGTTTCGTCCCTATCGTCCCGTCAAGCTTTCTCGAGAGCGCGCAGGCCTCCCTCGATGAAGGCGTCTATGGCGCGGCGAATGCGTGGCCAGTCATCTCGCTGCGCGAATTCGGAGCTGGCGATTGCGTGGCATCCGCTCATTTGGAAGAGCCTGACGGCACGCATGACCACAGGATCGATGCCCCTCGTCGCCGCACCTGTCCTCGCGTCGGGATCCTCCCAGGCAAGCGCCATCACGGACGGAAAGAAGCGGGCCTCGCGCACCACACCCGCAAGCTTTTTTTCGGAGCGCACGCGTTCGCAGTAACGGGGCTTTTCGTGCATGGCGCATTCCGCGTTCTCACATGAAAAGCGCTCCCCAAAGGAAAGGACGTTGTCCATGACCTCGCCCACGAGCTCGTCGAAGACGTCGCCCACATTGTCGTAATGGACGTAAAAGGTTGCCCTGCTAACCTTTGCCTTGCGGGAAAGCTCGCTTACGCTTATGTCCGTGAGGCTCTTGGTCTGCAGAAGGTCTGCCAGCGCGTCTCGTATGCGCCGCTCGCAGTTTCTGAATCTCGCATCTTCGGTGTTTGTCACGGTCTTTCTCCGGTTTCCTGAAGTTATCGTACAACATGTACGATATTGTAAAGCAAGCAGAGACCTTATCTTCCAAAATGAATGCAACGGAATATCAGAGAGCGAGGTGCCCCGTGAAGGTAATGCAGAAGAACATGCTGGAGTTTATGGATGAGGGCGATATGCGCTTTGTCATCCCGGCCTACCAGCGCCTCTATTCATGGAACGAGACGCAATGCGAAGAGCTCTGGTTGGACATATTGCGAGCGGCTCGTGGCAAGCGCAATCACTTTCTGGGCACCGTTCTCTACAATGTTGTCTACGAGGGGGAAGTACCTGACCATATCGAGATTATCGATGGCCAGCAGCGCCTGACCAGTGTATCTCTCATCATCCTTGCCCTGGCAAGATACCTGGGATCTCATCCTCGACTTTCTTCTGACGAAGCGATCGACGGGGAGACGCTCATCTCGCGCTATCTCTTCATAGGCAAGACTGATGATGGACTACCGATCACCAAGCTCCTGCCCTCGCATCATGATGCGGGCTCCTATGATGCCGTGATTAGGGGAGAAGCTGGCAATCCCATGTCTTCCATCACCAATAATCTTTCGTTTTTTGAGGAGAAGATGGCGGAGGACGATTTCGACTACGAGTTATTGCTCGAAGGCCTGCATCGCCTCACGACCATCTTCGTCGAGGTGGACGACTACCGCGATGCGCAGCCCATATTCGAGAGCGTGAATTCCAAGGGCGTGCCGCTTAACGTAGCGGATATGGTGCGCAATTATCTTTTGCTGACGGAAAGCCACGACGAGCAGACGCGCCTTTTCGAGGAGTATTGGAAAGTGAGTCAGGAGATGTTCGCGCCTGACCCTGGTTCTCTCAAGCTCAATACGGGAATCAAAAGCTGGCTCGCCATTCGTCTCAAGGGCGCCCGCATTCAAAGCGCAGAGCAAACCTACGCCTCATTCAAAAGATACGTCGAGGACGTTTACCAAGATGACAAGGAGCCCATCCTGCGCGAGCTCCGCGGCTTTTGCCTGATGTGGGCGGAGAATTATCGCTATCACGGCGTCAAGAAATACAGGTCCGGCTCCGACTGGGCAAAGTTGGGGGCACCCGCGCTCACGTCAGGGTACAGGCTCAAGAAGGCGGACAACGAGGAATATGCAAGAGAGTTTCGCGAGAAGCTACGCAATGCGGATTCCCGCTGGTAGCGTTGTCGATTCGTTAGGAGATACGACATGATTGCATCGCTCAAGTCGATTTCGGAGATACTCGGAAAGCCGGGAACACGATATCTCATACCCGTGTTCCAGCGCGTCTACTCATGGGACCGGATGCAGTGCGAGCAGCTGTGGAATGACATGATGAAGGCAGATTCCGGTGCGGACGGGCATTTTACAGGTACGTTCATCTACCGTCCGGAAACTGAAAGAGCTCATGGTGGATCCGACGCTGCCACTGAATGCGCAGAAGTAAGCCTGATTGATGGCCAGCAGAGACTCACCACGCTCACGCTCATGCTCGTGGCGCTCAGGGACGCGATGCGCGATGCGGGCGATGCGGCCCGGGCAAACCAGATCGACGAGACGTATCTGCATTGCGTTACCGATACGTCCAAGCTCGTGCTCTCGGACGCCGATGCTCCTACCATGGCGCACCTCGTCGATGGCGCTCCGGCTCCTGGGGAGGATGACCTCTCCCAGCTCCTCATCGAGGGATACGAACTCTTCAGGGAAAAGGTCGAGGAGCCATCCGCCGACGTCGATGCCGTCATAAAGGGTCTCGACAGCTTGCGCGTGGTCGCGGTCGAGCTCGAAGAAGATGACGCACCGCAGCAAGTGTTCGAGAGCCTCAATGCGAAGGGCAGGCCGCTTTCGACAATCGACTTGCTCCGCAACGTCATCATGGCAAAGTACGGCGCGACCGAGCAAAGAAGGTTGTTCGACATGTATTGGGCGCCCATTGACGAGGCGTTTCATCAATTTGGCGCCGAGCAGGACGTGTATCTTGATGCGGCACTCCATGCCTGGGCCGAGAAACACGCCCCGGGTATTCGAGCATCCAAGCGTAGCGAGCTCTACCAGGCGTTCAAAGCTTATCTTGGAGGGCACGATTCAATATCGCTCGAGGAATTGCTCAGGTCGATCAACGAGAGTTGTCTCGCCTTTGCTGCCGCTCCCGGTTCTCCGGAGGCAAAGAAGCATCTGGACTGGGCCGTGGAGAAGCCCCAGGGGCTCATCTCCCAGAGCAAGCTCTTCGGTGATTGATTGGCAGCGACAAGAACCGTCGCTGCCAATCGAACGTGGGTTAACGAAAAAAGCCCGCTCATGCGGGCTGATGGTTTGAGTGGTGGAGATGAAGGGATTCGAACCCTCGGCCCCCACGTTGCGAACGTGATGCTCTCCCAGCTGAGCTACATCCCCACTAGAATATGGCGCGCAACGGCGCGCGGGTAAGGATTATAGCGCATTTCCCGCGAGCGGGAAGGGGTATGCCCCGGCTTTATGCGATAATGACCCCCATGCAAACGAGCAATAACATATTCCGCATACTCATCATCGCGTGTGTCGTTCTCTTCATTGGAGCAATCGCCCAGCAGTTCTACATTTCGCATGTCGAGTCGAGTTATGCCAAGTCGGGCGAGGAGCTCGAGCAGGCAAAGGCGAGCGTTGCCACCGCGACCCAACAAAACGAACAGCTCAAGAAGCAAGAAGAGGACACGTACATCGCCTGGCGCAATGCCCAGGGACGCCTCTCGCTTTTCGGTGATAAGGGCGGAAAGGTCGCCTACCTTACCTTCGACGATGGCCCGTGCGATGCCCTCACTCCCAAGAATCTCGAGATTCTCAAGCAGAAAGGGGCCGTCGCAACCTGGTTCTGTCTGGCAAACGACGAGCTCTACACGTACCTCAACCTCGACTTGTGCAAGAAGATCGAGGAACAAGGATCGGTCGTGGGCATCCATGACTGGGACCAGGACGACTCGTACAGCTATTATAAGGGCGGCGTCGACAATTACTTTACGAGCGACTTCGACAAGGCCAAGGCCAAGCTCGAGGCTGCCGTTGGCCACGAAATCAAGATCACGCGTTTTGCCGGTGGCAGTCTCACCATCGGCTATTACAATCCCGAAATCGGCAAGGCGCTTCCCCGCGCGATGCTCGAGCGCGGCTATCAGTACTTCGATTGGAATGTCCTTGCCGGTGACAGTGAGCCCTCGCAGTTCGTGAACGGCTCGACGCCCAAAGATCGCATCGTGAGTAACGTACTCAACGAAGCGGAGTATTTCGCAAAGACGGATTCTCCCATCTGCGTGCTCATGCACGATAACCCCGGCAAGAACACCACCACAGAAGCGCTTCCCGAGATTATCGACGGCCTGCGCGCATTGGGTTACGAATTCAAGACGCTCGATTACGATGCCCCCGGTTTTTACCAGGTGGTGATTACCGAATGACGTATTCGCGTGGACAATACGATGACGATTACGAGCGCAGCAGACGCTCCCGTCGTGATGTCCCCGAGGGACGCTCCGAGCGTCGTACGGGCACTGGATCGAGCCGCTACTCGCGTACGTCCGAACGCTACGCGCGTCATGCCTCGGCGCAACGAGACGAAAGATACTCCGAGGGCAGGCCGCAAAGCCGCCCGAAACGTCAGCGTCCCGAGGATTCCTCTCGCTCGCGTCAACGCAGCAGACAGGATGTCGATTACGATACCTCTCGCAGTGGCAATCGCCGCTCCAGCCGACGCCCGGCTGTGCACGAAGAGCAGCGCGGCGAAAGGCGCAACCGCAGTGGTGCTCGTGTCGATCGCGCATATGAACCGCACGACAATCGCCAGCGGGATATGCGTCAGCGAGATGCGCGTCCCGCTCAGCATTCCGTTCCACGTGCCGGGCAGCGCAGCGTTAATCAGGCGACGCAATACAGCAGAGACCGTTATGTGAGCCAGCCCGGCCAGCAGCGGGGCAGCTCCGTGAGCCAGCAGAACTACGACAAGGCCCGGCGCATCAAGCCGGTTGATCCACGAGCTCTCCTCGCGGCCGCCGTCATCGCCGTCGTTCTGGCTGTCGTCATCATCGTTCGCTTCATCCTCTTTGGTGGAGTCGCGAGCGAGTACGGTGCTGCCAAGGCGGCAATTGACGAGCAGCAAGCACAGCTAACCGAGCTCCAAACATCGAACGGCGAGCTTCAGGCGGAGATGGACTCCATGCAGGGCCTGATCGACCGCTATAACAACTCCGGGAAGAAGTAGGGGCGATACACCCGACGCCTACTCCACGATTTCGGCCGCTTCTTCGGCTTCCAGGGGTGTGAGCGCGCCTTCCGGCGTCTTGCGTGCCGTCCAGATCATGTCGATGGCGACGAGCGCGAGCCCGCACCAGATGCACGCGAAGCAGATGCCGTGGGCAGTGGTAAAAGCCTCGCCGTTTACGAACACGCCACACAGCAGGGCGATGGTGGGACTCACGTACTGCATGAAGCCCAAGGCGGTCAGGGGAATGGAGTTGGCCGCTGTCGCGAACAAGATGAGCGGAACCGCGGTAACCGCGCCGCCAAAGATGAGAAGTCCCGTCGTGTTCCAACCCGAGACGCTCGTCATGTCGCCGAGGAATCCGTGACTTCCCGTCACGAGCGCGAGCACGACGGCAAAGACGATGGCGATGGGCGTCATGACGGCGCTTTCCACGGCAATGGCCTCCACAGCCGGGTATCCGCCCTTCTTTTTGATGGCGCCGTAGACGCCAAAGGTCACGGCGAGCATGATGGCCAACCAGGGAAAGCTCCCGTAACTGATCGTGAAGTAGAGAATGCCGACGCAGCAAAGTGCAACAGCGACCCATTGCAGCGGTGAAAGGCGTTCCTTGAACACGATGAGTCCCAGCAAGATGGAGACGAGCGGGTTGATGTAGTAGCCGAGCGACGCCTCTACGATATGGTTCATGTGAACCGCCACGACATAGATGCCCCAGTTGGACGTGATGATGATGGCGGCTGGGATGAGGAAGCGCAGCGCGCGCTTGTTCTTGAGCAGCGAGGTGAAGTTCCATCGCGCGATGAGACAGATGACGGCGGTGAGCGCAAAGCACCAGATGACGCGCTGTGCCGTGACCTCGAGCGGATCGACATGGTCGAGCAGCTTCCAATACAGGGGAAACAGGCCCCAGAGTAGGTAGCAACCGATGCCAGCTGCTATGCCCTGGCGCGTTCGCTTTCTGATGTCGCTCACGTCGTGATTCATGGACGTGATTATAGCCAGCATGTCATGCGCGCGTAAGAACTTCCGTGGATGTAAGGAAGCAACTTGTCGAATGACGTTACGTGTTCGCGATCCAGTCGAATATCTCGCGCACGCGCGGCGCGGTGTCCTTGCGCACGAGCAGGTAGAACGTCTTGGTGGCGGCGGGATGGTCGATGGGGATGCGCACGCGGTCGGGTAGCAGGCCCCGTTGCATGGGGATGTCGGTCACGAAGACCGGCATTGTCCCGGCTTCGGCAAGGCGCGTGAAGACCTCGCGGTCCTTCTGGATCACGAAGTGCGAATGCGGCATGAGACGCCTGTGCATGTCATGCCAGATGCCAATGTCCTCGAGCAGGAGAAAGTCAACGCCGTCGATGTCATCGAAGGTGACGCTCTTGCGCGTAGCGAGCGGATGGTCGGCCGCGACGGCGATCGAGAGCGTCTCGGTCATGAGCCGTGCGTTCGCTATCACGGGCAGCAGGAAGGGCTTCTGCGATATGCCGAAGTCGATGCTGCCATCTAGGACGCGGCGCTCGATTTCCTCCTCGCCCAGCATTTCCGAGTTGAACACGTCGGAGGGGAATCGCTCGACGATGCGTGCCGTCAGGTTCCACAGGGGAGCGGGTGCGCAGGTACCGACGCGCAGGGTGCGGGCACGGCGCTGCGCCTCGTCGACGGCATCTTGGAGCAGCTGCACCTCGCGCAGCACGCTCCTGGCGTGCGCGACGGCTGCCCGTCCCGTTTCGTTGAGGTGGACGCTGTTCTTCTGCCGGTCGAAAAGCTGGGCGCCGAGCTCTGTCTCGAGCCGCTGGATCGATCGGCTGAAGGCCGATTGCGAAAGGCCACATGCATTGGCGGCTGCCGACATGGTGCCATGATGTGCGAATGCCTCGAGTTGTCTGAGCTGGTCGATATCCATGTAGGTCACCTTGCGTATCATGCATAGCAATTTGCATGATGTGAATTGTACTTCGTGGGTACACCTACGGACAATCAAGATATGAAATAGAATTCTTTATCGCGCTATTGCATGTTGTGCATATTATGCTTAGGAAAAGCCCAGAGGTTGAAAGGAAGGATCATGACGGTAAAGCAGACGGCAGGAAGAGACCAGTTGGGGGATTTTGCCCCGCAGTTCGCCGAGCTCAACGACGACGTGCTCTTTGGCGAGGTCTGGTCGCGCGAGGACGAGCTCGACCTCAAGACGCGCTCCATCATCACCGTGACCTGTCTCGTGAGCAAGGGGCTCGTCGACACGTCGTTCCAGTATCACCTCGCCAGCGCCAAGGCAAACGGCGTCACGAAGGAGGAGATGGCGGCCATTCTGACGCAGCTCGCGTTCTATGCCGGCTGGCCCAACGCCTGGGCGGCGTTTCGCATGGCGAAGGAGGTCTACGATGACTAAAGCAGGCAATGCGGCCGATCCCCTGTTCGGCCTTGGCAATCCCAACGATGCGTTTGCCCAGTACTTCATTGGTGAGTCGTTTCTCAACCCGCTGACGGACCCCGAGCAAACGATCTTCCTCGCCAACGTGACCTTCGAGCCGGGCTGCCGCAACAACTGGCATATCCACCATGCGGATAAGGGTGGCGGCCAGATCCTGCTGTGCACGGACGGCCGTGGCTGGTGCCAGTTCTGGGACGAGGATGCCCGGGAGTTGCATCCGGGGGATGTCGTGTTCATCCCTGCGGGCGTCAAGCATTGGCATGGCGCGGCAAAGGACAGTTGGTTTTCGCATGTGGCCTTCGAGGCACCGGGCGAGGGCTGCTCGAACGAATGGCTCGAGCCGGTCAGCGATGCGAAGTACGATTTGCTGCCGTAAGGGTTGGATCCGATAGCGCTTTATTAGGACCGGAGGCAAAAGTGTCTCCGACCCTCTTCGAAAACCCTGGTCTTCTCCGCAACGTTGATCCATCTGAGGCGCTTCACAGGGATTAGCATCTCTCGTACGAGGCGGCTTCGTTGGGTTTCGTCTATCATCGCCGTGCATGGACTTTGCCCTTGATTGGAGTAATATTTGCGCTGGGGAGGGTTCTCGCGTAGGGAAGGCGCAAATCCATCAGTTTGCGTATAAGCCGCGAGGATTGACATTTGTCGGGGGAAACAAAAAAGAGGGCTATGTTTCAAAAAGTGTGTCCGAATAAGACCCGTTACCCCAGTTGAACACAAGCAAATCAGGTCCTTGAGTTGGAATCGCCCAACTCGAAGGTGTTTCAAAAAGTGTGTCCGCTTTCCTCTTGACGTGCCTGTTCAGGCAAGCTTTCCGAAGGGAAAAGTTGCCTAGTGGACAGGATGACGCCTTGAGTAGCCCGAGATGCGACGTTTGCGGAAGCGAGATGAAGGGGAACGGATACACGAAGGCAGGGACCAAGCGCTGGCGGTGCAAGTCGTGCGGTGCCTCCAAGACGAGAAGGATTGACAACGCCGCCAAGCTGCTCCGGGCCTTCCTTGCCTGGATCCTCTCCAAGAGGTCGATCGCCGATCTCGGATACAGCAGGTCGACCTTCTGGCGAAAGTGCGCCGGGTTCTGGGAGCTTTGGCCCATCGCCCCTTTCACCGGCGAGGTCTTCGACACGGTCTTTCTCGACGGCATCTGGTTTTCCCACGACGCCGTCGTGCTCGTCGCGCGCTCCAAGGAGCACGTGATCGCATGGCACCTGGCGCAAAGGGAGTGCTCGAGCTCCTGGGCGGCGCTGATGATGAGGATACCCGCTCCGATGCTGGTGGTGTCGGACGGATCCACCGGGCTCGCGAAGGCGGCGCGCACCGTATGGCCCGGCACCAGGATACAGCGCTGCGTCGTGCATGCCGCGCGCCAGGTCAAGCGCTACACGACCAAGAGTCCCAAGCTCGAGTGCGGCCGCGAGCTCCTGGGCATCGCGAACCGCCTGACGAGGGCCAAAGACGAGGACGCGATGAGGGAGTGGCTCGTCGACTACGCGCAGTGGTGCTCCGATTGGAGCGAGTTCCTGAAGGAGTTCACGGTGAAAGACGGCAGGAGGGTCTACACGCACGAGAGGCTGCGGCGGGCCAGGGGAAGCCTCAACCGCCTGGTGAAGGAAGGGACGCTTTTCACATTCATCGAGATGCAAAGGGAGCGCGGCGGGCGCTGGGATTCCACCAACAACCCGATCGAGAGCCTGAACGCGCAACTGAGGGAGATGCTCAGGCTGCATCGGGGATTGCCGCTGCTGCACCGCGTGAAGGCCGTCATGTGGTGGTGCTACATGCACACCGAAGAGCCCGAGAGCCCGGCGGAGATCCTGCGCCGCATGCCGAGGGACGAAGACGTCGACGGGCTTTTCGCAACCGTCTCGGGCGAGGGCCGGCATTCGGATGGAAGCCCGGAGAGGTATGGGAAGGCCATCGACTGGAACGAGTTTCACATGCCGACGAGGTACCGTCAGTGATGTCCCGCCGGACACACTTTTTGAAACATAGCCCTCATGTGGTGGTGCTACATGCACACCGAAGAGCCCGAGAGCCCGGCGGAGATCCTGCGCCGCATGCCGAGGGACGAAGACGTCGACGGGCTTTTCGCAACCGTCTCGGGCGAGGGCCGGCATTCGGATGGAAGCCCGGAGAGGTATGGGAAGGCCATCGACTGGAACGAGTTTCACATGCCGACGAGGTACCGTCAGTGATGTCCCGCCGGACACACTTTTTGAAACATAGCCCAAAAAAGACGGTCATATGCCTTGTTGGGCTGGCTTCGCTTTGCGCGATGTTCAGGGCTCCCTTTTTCGGATCTCTGACCATGGGAATCACTTCGAATTTTTCAGGGCTGCGTGTTGTATATGATGCTGTACTCATTTTAATTGGATGCATATTGGCGCTCGTGTCGTTGCAGAGGACCAAAGCCTTGCGCGAGGGCGAGCGATTGGAGGATAGGCTCGTTACTTATGCTGTCGGCGGTATTCTTGCCGTTGTGGGTGTCGTTGCCAACAGTGCGGGAAGGTCACTTGGCATAACGGCTGACGCGTTTTATGTCGTGAGTATCGTTGTCCTTTGCATTGGCTTCGCGGCTCTTGTGGTTGGATGGTTTCGCGTGCTCGTGAGATTATCCAAAGACAAGATCACCACCATGATAACGGGTGCCTTTGTGGTGAGTCATGTATTTGGCCTGTTTGATGTGTTTCCGCGCGGATGGGCATCGATGCTTAGCTTGTCGTATCCGCTACTCGCATTGATTTGCCTGTATCTGCTGAGAAACGTGCCTGCTTGCCAGCCTGAACGCGGGTCAGAACCGCTTCTTCGGAGTGATTATCTGCGCATAGTTCAGATATGCACCATGATCTTGATCTTTGCTGAACTGCTTTGTGGAGCCTTTCTGCGCAGTCGTTGGGCTCATGGGGGAGTGAACTATGCGCCGAATCCTAGGACAATCTATTCGTACCTGGTATCCCTTGGCGTTGGCTTAGCGTTTCTCTGCATCGCATGGCGTTCGAAGACGACCTCGGGATGTACTTTGGTCATAGGTTCTATCGGTCTTGTTGGATTCATCGTGTTTGTAGTTTTGTTCTCCCTCGTTCCGCCACAATCATTTTCGATGTTTGTCACGGCGTTGTACTCGGCGCTGCTTGTGTACTCCATGGCGCTTATAAGTCTCTGGGGTATAGATGGCAAGCACTCGTTCATCTCTTGTGCAGCGGTTTTCCTTGTGATGTTTGGCGGAACTGCGGGTATTACCTCTTCGATAATTCCGGCTATCCTTGCCTATCTCCAGCTTACTCCTGCTGATTTCCTGGCTCCCGTGGGCGCCGCGGCAGGACTCGTCATATCTTTAGGTATGTGCGTTGTGCTCTTTGTGATGATTGTCGTTAATCGCAGACTCTTCATGAACAAGCTTGACCAAAACGAGAGTGCGTTAGATGACGACGTAACGGTGCAGCCAAAATACGAGCTTTCCTCTGACGAGCGTCATGAGTACGCCATGGATATGATTGCAGTTCGCTATGACTTGACGGAGCGCGAGCGTGAAACGGCTTCTCTCATGGCGCGAGGCTACACCGCCAAGCACGTCGCGGAAGAGCTGACGGTAGCTGTTAGTACTGTCAAGGGATACAGCAAGAGCATCTACCGCAAGATGGGCATTCACCGAAAAGACGAGCTCATCGAGATAGTCAAAGAGACAAAGAAGCAGGTCTAGCTCACCTTATCCAACCTTCCATCCCATTACCCACCTTTCGTGGGGAGACAATCATTCGCCCACTTCATACCGTGTCGTGAAAGTCGCGTGCATCGTGTACGCGGCCTGCCGTGAGCCTGCATGGACTTTCGGCTGTCACCTTGGGGAGGGAGAAATCGTGCGTACGTCAATACTTTTCATGGGAGGGAGACATAATGGGTAAACCAAAGCACTTTGGTTTCGCGAGAAAGACCATGGCCTGCGTCATGGCGGCGTCAATGCTCACGCTGGTCACCGTGCCGGCTAGCGTCGCCATCGCGGACAACGGTGCCGCCGACACCGAGACGCAGGCGATGTATCGTCTGTACAACCCCAACTCCGGCGAGCACTTCTATACCGCCAGCGATGTGGAGAAGGACGCCACCGTCGCTGCCGGCTGGAATTACGAGGGCATCGGCTGGCATGCGCCGGTCACTTCCGAGACACCCGTGTACAGGGTATATTCGGGCACCGATCATCACTACACCAAGGATGCCGGCGAGCGCGACGCTCTCGTGCAGCTTGGCTGGAAGGATGAGGGCACCAGCTTCTATTCCGACGACCAGGAGCGTGTGCCCCTTTACAGGCAGTTCAACCCCAACGTAGATCCCAATGCAGCAACGAATAATGCCGGATCCCACAACTACACCACGAGCCTCGATGAGCATTCCCGCCTTGTGAGCATCGGCTGGAACGATGAGGGTATCGGTTGGTATGGCGTGAGCGGTGCTGAGGCACCCGTCGTGCCGGTGGATCCGTTCAATACGGGCGTGGTAGATCCTTCGAAGGCAGCCATCGGCGAGGACACTCCCGGTTTGGTTTCGCTCGAGGATGCCAATAGCTACAACGTGATCGAGCTCGATAGGGCAGTTGACGAGAACAAGGATGTGACTGTCAGCCAGGAGATCATTCCGTATCTCCACACGAGCCAGTACGGTGCCCCTGTCGACCTCAAGATCGAACTGCTGACGCCGTCCACGGCAAAGAACGGTGAGACTCCGCTCCTCGTGTGGATCAACGGCGGTGGCTTCACCAGTTCCAATCCCGCGAGCAATTTCGAGACGCGTCTCACGCTCGCCAAGTCTGGCTACGTGGTTGCGTCTGTGCAGCATCGCGTTGGTCCGAGCGTGACCTTCCCCGGTCCGCTCCAGGACATCAAGGCGGGTATTCGCTTCCTGAAGGCCAGCTCCAAGACCGAGCCGAACAAGTACAAGTTCGATTCGACCAAGGTTGCCGTTGCCGGTAACTCTTCAGGTGGCTATTGGTCCACGATGGTTGGCGTTACGAGCAATCTGGATAAGATTCAGTATCCCAATAGCCGGACTGGCCAGATGCAAGATGTTGCGCTCGATGTGGGTGCGAATCTCGACGAGTCTTCTGCAGTCAATGCCGTCATCGATTTCTATGGTGTCTCTGACCTTACCATCATCGGCGCGGGCCTGGCTCAGGAACTGCAGGACAGCCATAAGTCTGCCGCCACCACCGAGGCGCTTCTGCTCAATGGCGCGGGTGCTGGCGCGGCGAAGCCCGGCGTGTTTGATCCTTCGATGAACGACAAGGTTGCCGCCGCGAGTCCCTTCAGCTACATCAACGCGAACACAGTTCCGTTCCTCATGTTCCATGGCACTGCGGACACGCTCGTGTCGCCGGTTGCCACCAAGATGCTCCAGAATCGTCTTAACGATGCTGGTGTTCATACCGAGCGCTATGTCGTGGAGGGCGCTGGTCATGGCGGCAAGCAGTTCGAGCAGGGTGCCACGATTGAGCGTGCCGTTAACTTCCTGAACACCTATGGTACGACGGCTGTTACCACTGCCGTGCCGACTGTTGATTTGGCCAAGGGCACCGAGGCTTACAAGGCCGAGGATCTTCCGACGCTTGCGGACGCTACGGCTGGCGGCGAGAATATCGCTACCGATC
The DNA here is from genome assembly GCA_025992705.1 of Coriobacteriaceae bacterium. Lineage (NCBI taxonomy): Bacteria > Bacillati > Actinomycetota > Coriobacteriia > Coriobacteriales > Coriobacteriaceae > Coriobacteriaceae bacterium. The sequence goes on along the minus strand of DAJPGJ010000001.1, from coordinate 2,014,033 downwards.
CCAATCATTGGACTATTAACGAGACCACTGAGATCGGCTACAAGGCAATTAGCGAGAAGGGTGTCTACAAGAACCTGCGCATGACCATCCTTCAGCCCTCCAAGGGCAGGGATGACGGCCCCCGTCCGGTGCTCTACATCGCTGCATGTGGTGGCTTCAGCTCCTCGAATGCAGATGCGATGAGGTATCTGCGTTATGCCGAGCGTGGCTACGTCGTTGCTGTTGCTGAGATTCGTGTCATCCCTGCGACGACCAATCCTGGTCCCCTCCAGGATGCCAAAGCTGGTATCAGGTGGCTGCGTGCCCATGCGGATACGTACAACATCGACCCGAATTGCATCATTGCAACCGGTACCTCTGCAGGTGGCTATATGGCCTCCATGCTGGGCGTTTTGGGCAATACCACGAAGTTTGACGACAACATCCAGTTCGATGTTGGCGACAACCTCGAGTATAGCTCCGCGGTTCAGGGCGTCGTCGATATGTACGGTGTGTCCGACCTCACGCTCATCGGAGCCGGTACGGGCCTGATTGGCGATCACCAGTCCGAGGCCAATACCGAGGCCATGCTCATCAACGGCACGGCCTTCGGTCAGAACCCCGGCGGATCGGTGTTCAGCAACCTCGACAAGACGGCCAAGTTCAGCCCGTTTACCTATCTTGATGCGGATGATCCGTCCATCCTGAGCTTCCATGGCACCGTTGACACGCTCGTTTCGCCCATCTCCACGATGGAGCTCTACAAGCGCTCCAAGGAGCTGGGTGCCGATTCCGAGCGTTACGCGATTGTCGGTGCATCCCATGGTGGATGGCAGTTCAGCACCAAGAAGGTTAACGACATCATCGATGCTTACATGGATGGTATTGTTGCTGCGAACAAGTAGCAGGTATTAGCTTCCTCCCCGAAGCGAGGGGCCGTGGCATAACGCCGCGGCCCCTTTTGTTTTGCCCCTGTCATCTCGAGCGAGGGGCCGGAACCCCTCCCTGTCATTTCGAGCGGAGGGGCGAAGCCCCGTAGTCGAGAAATCTCCTCCTCAGCACGTTCTCCTCACCGCTTCGCGCCAGCCACGGAGGAGCTCGTTGGCGTAGGCCGGCCGCATCTGCGGGTCAAAGACGCTGTCCGTCATGCGCATGGCGCGCAACTCCTCGGTGCCATTCCAGAACCCATTGGTAAGCCCCGCCAAGTATGCCGCGCCAAGCGCCGTTGACTCGATGTTCGCGGGGCGATGGATCTGCGTTTGCAGGATGTCGCTTTGGAACTGCATGAGAAAGTCATTTGCCGAGGCGCCACCGTCGACGTTGAGCTGCCTGATCTTGAGGCCCGCATCTGCTTGCATGGCAACGGCAAGGTCGTGTACCTGATACGCGAGCGCTTCGAGCGCTGCACGGGCGATATGCGCGCGACCGGCCCCACGTGTGAGCCCATAGATGGCGCCGCGCGCATCGGGCTCCCAATAGGGTGCGCCGAGGCCCGTGAACGCGGGAACGATGTAGACGCCGCCCGTGTCGGGGATGCTTTCGGCGAGCTGCTGTGTCTCGGCGGGAGTCTGCGCGATGCCGAGTTCGTCGATGAGCCACTGGATGAGCGCGCCGGCCATGAAGACGCTGCCCTCAAGAGCGTATTCGGTATGCGCTACGTTGGGAGCGGATGCCGCGATGGTCGTGACGAGGCCGTTTCTCGACGAGACGGGCATTTCGCCCGTATGCAGCAGCAGGAAGCAGCCCGTGCCGTAGGTATTCTTGGCCTGGCCTGCCTCGAAGCAGCATTGCCCGAAGAGTGCTGCTTGCTGGTCGCCCGCAACGCCGCATATGGGAATGCCGGCGGGGATGTTTGGGTAGTCGGTCTCGCCAAAGAAGCTTGCGCTCGGACGCACCTCGGGCATCATGTGCTCGGGAATGTCGAAAAGCTCGAGCAGTTCCTTGTCCCAGCAACTCTTGTGTATGTCGTAGAGCATGGTGCGGCTTGCGTTGGTGACGTCGGTTGCGTGCACTTTACGGCCCGTGAGATTCCAGATGAGCCAGCAGTCGACAGTGCCAAAGAGCAGTTGACCGTCTTCGGCAAGCTTACGTGCGCCTGGTACGTTATCGAGAAGCCACTTGATCTTGCTTGCCGAAAAGTACGCGTCTGGATGCAGACCGGTGACGAGTTCGATTCTGTCGCATACGGCCAGGTCCGAGCAGAGGTCGGCGATGATGGGGGCAGTACGACGGCATTGCCATACGATGGCGTTTGCGATGGGGCGTCCCGTCTCGCGGTCCCACACGATCGTGGTTTCGCGTTGGTTGGTGATACCGATGCTATCTATATCGTCTGCCTCCAGCGCATGAGACGTAATCAGGTCGGTCATCGAGCCCAATTGCGAGAAGATAATCTCCTGGGGATTCTGCTCGACCCATCCTGGTTGAGGATATATCTGGGGGAATTTGCGCTGGATGGAGTCGACCGAGCGACCTTCATGATCGATGAGGACGGAGCGCGAGGAGGTCGTGCCCTGGTCGAGGGCGATGACGTATTTGCCGGTCACTGGGCACCTCCATCCAGATGTTCGTCGAGCCATGTTGCCACGTCGTCATAGACGAGTTGCGCGTCCCTCTCGTTCAAGATTTCGTGACGCATGCCCTCGTAGATGCGTACCTCGACATCCTGCACGCCGGCCTCGCGTGCCATCTCGGCGACCTTCCTGACGCCTTCTCCCATCGAGCCTACGGGATCTTCGGCACCGGCTACGAAGAGCAGGGGCAGGTCCCGCGGAATCGCCCGGAAGGCTCCGGGACTGCACGCCTCGAGCGTGAGCGCCGTGAGCGTCGCATAGCCACCAGCGGGAAACATGAAGCCGGACTTCTCGTCGGCGAGGTAGCGGTCGACGTTTTCCTCGTTTGCGGAAATCCAATCCGCCTCCGTGCGCGGATCGTCGATGACCTTGTTGAAGCCGCCTGCGGCCATAGAATCCAGGAACTTGCTCTCGTAGCCTTTGCCACGGACGGCAGCTATGGCGCGGGAGAGCATATTTCCTGCCTTCGAGACAAGGGGCGCGACATAACCCGTGCCACAGAGTATGGCACCGGCCAGTCCCTCGCCATGCCGCGCAATGTAATCGCGTATAACGTAGCTTCCCATCGAATGGCCGAAGACAAAATAGGGAAGGTCCGCCGGCGTATGTGCCAGCATGGAGGAGCGCATGCGATGCACGTCCTCTATGAGGTGATTTGCGCCGTTGCGCGGGTCAAGCTCGCCCCAAGACGTGGATTGCGAGACGCTATCACCATGGGCGAGGTGATCGTAGCCCCCGACGATGAAACCCTTGCCGGCCAGAAAACGCGCGAAGTCGTCGTAGCGCTCGATGTGCTCGGCCATGCCATGGGCAATCTGGACGACGCCGCGGGGACTGGTACAGTCCTCGTCGCGCCAGATATAGCCGTGGATGGTCGTCTCGCCATCGGTGCTTGGAAACGAAACGGGCTCTTGCGTGATGGTATCGGCCATGATGCCTCCCCGGATGACGTTCGTCTTATGCGATATTATAATCGCGCTATGGATCGAAGGCCCAACAAAGCGCGCAAGCAAGGCGCAATCGCACGACTGGTGAATCATTGGATCGACCGTCTCGTCGGCGCGGCCTCGCAGCGCTCGCTTACAAGCCAGGAAGAGCAATACTCTCCCCATCAGACCACGCGCGACTTCATCTTCAATAGCGTCGGCATCGGCGTATGGGGCGTCGTGTTTCCGCTGCTCACCATCGTCATCACGCAGCTCGTCGGCGCCGACCAGGCCGGCATCTTCTCGCTTGCCTTTGTGACCGGCACCTTATTGATGATTATCGGCAATTACGGTGTGCGTACCTACCAGGTGTCGGACATCGACGAGGACCATTCCTTTGCGGATTATCAAATTAATCGCATACTCACCTGCATTCTTATGGTTGTCGTGGGCTATGTGTATTGCTGCATCCGCGGTTATGAGTCCGACATGCTCGTCATCAGCATGGGCGTGTATCTGTATCGCATGGTCGATGCGTTGGCCGATGTCTACGAAGGGCGCTTGCAGCAAGTCGACAAGATGTATCTCGCGGGTATTTCGCAGGCCTTCCGAAGCGCCGTCGTGCTCATCGTGTTCAGCATCGTGCTCTTCATCACGCGCAACCTGGGTTTTTCGTGCATTGTCATGGCGGTCGTTGCTGCGGCAAGTCTGTTGGTGCTCACGATTCCGCTCGCCTATATGGAGACGCCCAAGTCGCGCCGCTGGGACATGAAGGGCGTCATCAACCTCTTCAAGCGCTGCTTTCCCGTCTTCGTCGCGTTGTTCCTCTACTGCCTCATCGACAATATGCCCAAGTTCATGATGGAAGGTCCGCTGTCCTACGATAATCAGCTGTACTTCAACGTGCTCTACTTTCCTGCGCAGGGCATCTTGCTCACGGCAAGTCTGCTCTACAAGCCGCTGCTGTTGCGTTTGGCCGCAGCCTGGGAGAATCCCGACGAGCGTCGCACGTTCAATATCATCATGATGGCGGTGTTCGGCGCGATTATCGCCATCACCGTCTTCAACCTCATCATCATGAACTGGATTGGCATTCCGATCATGAGCGTGCTGTACAACACGGACTTCGAGCAGTTCAGGGTCCTCATGAACCTCATGATCGTTGCCGGTGGCATTACGGCGGCCATCGACTTCATCTATCAGATCATCACCGTTCAGCGCCGTCAGAACAGCGTCGTGAAGCTCTATCTCATCACGTTCGCGTTCTCGCTCATTGCCTCGTTTGCGCTTATCAACTCCATCGGTCTCATGGGCGCTGTCATCACCTATCTGGCCGAGATGTGCCTGCTGCTCATTCTGATCGTGCTGCAGTTCGCGAACATCAGCGTGCACACGCGCAGGCGTCCGACCGCGAGGCTCGAGAACTCCAGCCGGTTCTGGGGGTAGGCATGGCCGAAGCGCAGGCAAAGATTCCCGTGCTGCTCATGGTTTCGGGTGGCTCGGATTCCACGGCCTTGCTCGAGCTCGTCTGCGCGTATGTTGCAGGCGAAGGCTCCGATGATGAGCTTTTCGCGATGCTTGCGGACTCGTTGCCTGCTCCCGATTGCGTTGCCCCCTTTGTCCTGCACGTGAACCATATGCTGCGCGGCGAGGATTCCGATGGTGACGAACGCTTCGTGCGCGAGCTTTGCGAGAAGCTCGACGTACCCTGCGAGGTGCAGCGCGTGGACATAGGCGCACTGTCACAGGCCCGCAGGGGAGGGATGGAGGCCATCGCACGTGAGGAGCGCTATCGCCTGGCGTCTTTGGCGCTGGATCGCGCTTGCGCTCGGGTGGGTGCCAAGGACGGGCTCATCTGCACCGCGCATACGATTGACGATCGCGTCGAGACATTCTTCATGCGCGCTCTCGTGGGAACGGGCCCCGGGGGTCTTGCGTCCATCCCGCGTGTCCGCGGCAATCTACGTCGTCCATTGCTCGACGCATCGCGCGAGCAGCTGCGCGATTGGCTGAGGAAGCGCCATTCGGACACGGCAGACGAGGGGCTTTGGCGCGAGGACGAGACGAATCTCACGGGTGATAACTTCCGCAGCCGCGTGCGGCGCGAACTCATCCCCGTGCTTCGCGAGCTGCGCCCGGGGTTCGAAGGTTCGCTTGCCCAGACCATGGACCTCATTGCCGATGAGGATGAGGCGCTGCGGTGTCAGGCGGATTCGATTGCCTACCGGACGCTTACGTGGGATGGCGAGACCGCGTCTATGCCAGCCGAGGCGCTGCGCTCGATCGATCGATCCATGGCTCGTCGTGTGATGCGTGCCTGCTTGCTTGTGGTCAATCCCGATGCGCGTCTCGAGGCCGGTCAGATTGATCGGGTCCTCGACGGGATGGAGGACGAGGGCTTCACGACCGAGACCTCCGGTGGTCTGCGTGTGAGCACATCGGATGATGCGCTCGTCATCCGCAAGGTGCAGTAATGAGACAAAAGTGGCCCGGCCACTTTTGTCTCATTACCTCTCATCGCACAGCGATGCTCGCACATCCTGGGGCCGAGGCGGTTACCGCCTGGAAGGCCTTGGGGGAGACGTAGGAGACGATGACGGCACCAGACGCGTCCATGACCTCGACGGTCGAGCCTGCGCTTCCGCTCGTGCGCTCCATGAGGTGCGCTTGCAGGCCACCGGTGAAGTCCTCGGCCATGGCGGCGCTACCCATGAGGATGACGTTGCCGCCGTTGACGGTCGCCTCGTACTCGTAGTCCAGGCCGCTGTCGTCGGAGTTCGAAGCACCGTTCACGAACACGGTTCCGCCGTTGATCTCGATGTAGCCATTGGAGTCCAGGCCATCACCGCCGGCGTTCACGACAAGCGTGCCGCCGTTGATCTGGATGAGGCATTCCTCGCTTGCGCCGGGCATCGCCATGGCGCCTCCCTGTCGGCCGGGGCCAGTCCCGTCTTGAGGCTTGCCGCCTTGCCTATCGGGTGGGGTCGTTCCGTCCCGGGGCGGCTCTTCACCCTGGGGCATGGCGGGCGGTTGATTGTCCTGAGACGCTGCCCCTTGCGACGCGTCGCCCGTGGTCGTCGAATCCTCGGCGGCCGATGCGTTTACGCCGTCATCGCTTGCCACGATGCTGGTCTCGCCGCCATGCACGAGGATCTTCTCGGCTTCGTATCCCTCCACGCAGCTTTCCACGCTTACCGTGCCGTCCGCGATGTAGAACAGGTATTCCGAGTGAAACGCGTCATCTCCCGCGTTCACGGTTATGTTTCCTCCGCCAATCTCGACGGCGTCGTTGCCGCGCACGGCATCCTCGGCGCTCGTGACGCTGATGGTGCCGCCGGTGATGACCATGTCGTCCTTGGAAGCGATGCCATGGCGATAGTTGCCGGTTACCTGGAGCGCGCCCGAGCCGTTGATGGTCAGGTCATCCTTGGAATACAGTGTGGCGTACGGCTCGTCCTCTCCCTCGGCAAGGGCGTAGCTCGTTCCGTCCGAAAGCGCGTTGGTCGAACCGTCGGCAAGCGTGAGGAAGACCTTGTCGGCCTGGTCGACCTGAATGGCGGGACCGTCCTCGTTGTGGATGGTGACGCCGTCGAGCACGATTTGCGCCTTGTCTTCGTCACCCGGCAGGCTCACCACGATCTGGCCATCGGCCAGCGTGCCAGAGACGACATAGGTTCCATCGGCCGATATGGTGACGGTCGATCCGTCGGCTGTGGCGCCTTCGCCCGTGACGGAGGCACCCGAGCCGTCAAGCACGATTTTGGTCGCGCTTGCCTCGTCGTAGCTGGGGTCGAGATCACGGTCGGTGAAGCGGAGCTCCTCTTTGGCCATCTTGTCGCTCGGGCTTTCGGATTGCTGATTCTGGCCCGTTCCGGATGCCGAGCAACCGGCGAGGGCGATGACGAGCATCACGCTCGTCAGGGCGGCGATTACCTTTTTCATCTAGAGCACCTCCTGGGTCTTCGGCGCGTAGCCGAGGGAGATCTTCAGGTTGCCGTTGAGGCAACGCAATTCGTCGATGAGCGCCTTCTCGAGCCCTTGCTCCTTGAGACGCAGCATGTACTCGAGCTGGAACAGGCTTCCCATGTTCGTCGTCTGCACGTTCATGAGCTTGTATTCGGTGGCGTACCGCCCGAGGGCTTCCTCGAAGACACCATTATACTCGAGGTCCTCGGGGATGCTGATGCGCAGCATCTTGTCAGGTTCGTGCGGTTTGCCAAAGGGTGTCATCACATAGATGACGTTCACGATCGCCACGATCGCCGTGAACACGATGGCGAGAATGATGAATCCCATGCCGGTGGCAAGGCCGATGGCCATGGCGAGGAACACGCTTCCGATGTCCTTGGCACTGCCGGGGATCGAGCGAAATCGTACGAGGTTGAACACGCCCATGACGGCGATGCCTACGCCCAAGTTACCGTTTACCAGCGTGATCACCATCTGGACGATAAGCGGGAGCAGGGCAAGCGTCACCACGAAGTTCTTGCTGTGGTCGTGGCGAAACATGTAGACGAGCGCGCAGACGATGCCAAGCACGATGGAGGCGAGGCAGCAGATAAGGAACTCGCCCGAGGTCACCTGCGATGCGAGCGACTGCGAGTTGGCGTAAATGGACGTGAGAGCGGAATCAAGCATGAGCGGATTTCCTTTCCTCATGATGCGCGGCGGACATGCAGGCGGCCGCGCCGTATTTCGAAAACGATTGGGGGTAGACGTGTAGCGAGCTCAGGGTATCGGTGAGCCACTGGGGGAGCGCTACGCTCGCCTTGATTTCCATGATCGAGGTGATGGGTTCGAGAATGGGATGGGTGACCGAATCATCTGCCGCGAGGTCGACGTAGCAAAGCTCGTCATCGAAGGTGATGCGAGGCTCATTGGCTTCGCCTTGGGGAGCCCAGGCCACACGCCAGCAGAGTATGGCCGCGGATGGCTCGAGTCCGTCGTAGCGACCGAGCGTCGCCTCTATCTCGTGGGCGATCTGTACGTCGATCGAACTGGGACAAATGGACAGGTCATTTGTCCCACTGGCAGTCGTGGGGTGATGTGTCAGGGGGTCAGACCCCTTGACACACGCAAGCGGATACGTCGTCATCGCCGCCTCGTAGGAGGCACCGTGTGCGAATGCCCATGCGCCCATGAGCGACATGCGCACGCGTCGCTTGTAGACGATGCCCTTGTACTTCTTCTTGAGCTCGAAGAAGACGGGAATCGCGAGGAGCATGTCACCGTAGAAGGCTCGCGCGGCGATAAGGCCGTGTTGGCATAGGAAGACGAGGGCTGTGCCATCTTCCTGCCCATAGGCTCGTATGCGCAGTTTCTCCTTGTACACGGGCTTTTCCAGTGACCGCGCGATAATCGAACGGTCGGGCGTGTCGAGATATACGCTCGTGATGAGCGTGTATCCGTAATCGTCCGGCGTCATGAAGCGTCGGGCCGCCGCCTCGATTGCTTGTCTTTGCGTTGCATCTATCAGGTACTTTTTCTCACGTCGTTTGAATACGCTCGTTATCATCGTGTCTTCCTCCCCGTGCCTTCGGGAGGAGATGATAGGGATGCAAGATTGAATGAAGATTGAACCCTCGCGAACCGTGCGATTTCGTTACTTCGTGGGGATACGTACCGTGAAGGTGATGGAGGGAGCTTGTTCGTCGAGGCTGACGTCAATTGTCCCGCCGTGTGCATTGACGATGCTTTGCGCGATGGCAAGGCCGAGTCCGTAATGCGAGCTTGCGTTATCGGCCACCTCGTTCGTGCGGGCCTCATCACCGCGCGTAAAGCGTTCGAAGAGCTTGGCATCTTTCAGGCGCTCGGTGTCTTCGGGCTCTATCGCGTTGCCCACCGAAATTTGCGCGCTGGCTCCGGCGCGAGCAAGCGTTAGCTCCACTGTCGTGTTTGCCGCTCCATGGCTTATGGCATTGTCGAGCAGTATGGCGACGAGGCGCGAGAGCTCGGGCGCGTTGCCCTTGACCTCGACACCGTCCGAAATCTTGCTTTCGAGCTGCATGTCACGCTCGAAGGCGACGGGCTCATGAGAGAGACATTCGGCCTCGACAAGGCGGCTCAGGTCTACCTTCTCGCGCGTCATCGCGTTGCTTTCGGTGCGAGCGAGCTCCAGAAGCTGTGTCACGAGCACGCCCATCTGCTCGTTTTCATGGCGGATGTTCGCAAGCCAGGGGTTATCGCCCACCTCGCGTTGGAGAAGCTCGGCGTTTGCCTCCATCACTGCGACGGGCGTCTTGAGCTCATGCCCCGCGTCCGAGATGAAGCGACGCTGCGCTTCGTAGGCCTGCTGCATGGGCCGTACGATGCGTCCGGCAAGCCAACGGGCCACGAAGAAGAGCAGGACAAGCATGACGAGCCCCACGATGAGCGTGTATCGAAAGAGCGTCCCCATGCTCTCGGTCACGAGAGTGTTATCCATGAACGCGACGAGCGTATATCCTGCGGTGCGCTCAACGGCGAACATGAGCGAACCCTCGAGCCCGCTGCGTTCGTTCCTGTCAAGCGCGTTATGGGCAAAGCCGACGAGGTCGCTAACCGTGTAACCGTCTGCATTGATGCTTTCCACGGATACCACTAGTCCATTGGCATCGAAGAGCACGGCGTAAAACGGTGCCGAGGAGGAGGGGCTTTCAAATTGGCGTTGCCGCAGATTATCAGGTCGTACGAATCCGGAGGGAAGGCGGTTAGCCTGGTAGTTTGCCGCGTAGCTTTCGAGCATGTGCGTGTTGCGATCATAGACCTCGGCATAGCTGAACGCGTAGATGGCGGCGAGCGTGGCGACGAAGAGCGTCACGAGTACGGCCATGATGGCGGCGATGATGCGGCGACGGGATTGCGCGAACAGTGAGGACGTCTTCATGAGTGCACCTCAGGCGGAAGCTGAAGCTCGTAGCCCACGCCACGCACGGCCTTGATTTTCGAGGCCGACCCGATGAACGCGAGCTTCTTTCTCGTGAAGGTGAGGTAGACCTCGATCTTGTTGTACTCTGCGTCGCTGTCGTAGCCCCAGACGCGTTGCGCGAGCTGGTCGCGCGTGAGTATGCGTCCGCGGTTGCGCAGGAAGTACTCGAGGATGCGAAACTCCTTGTCGCCAAGTCGCACGCTCTCGCCGGTATGGACATTGCGTAGGGTAAACGTTGTTTCATCAAGGGCGATGTCACCGCCGGAAAGCTGCGCGTCGTCATTCAAACCGCTGCCGCGGCGCACGAGGGCGCGCAGGCGCGCGAGCAGTTCCTCGGTGAGAAACGGCTTGGTGAGGTAGTCATCGGCCCCGCTATCGAGTCCCTGCACCTTGTCCTCGAGCTCTCCACGGGCGGTGAGCATGAGGATGGGGGTGGAGATGCCCTCGCGTCGCAGGGCGCTCGTGATGGCAAAGCCGTCGGATCCGGGAAGCATCACGTCGAGGATGAGGGCATCGTAGACGTTTGCCTGGGCTGCCAGTAGCGCTTCGGTGCCATTGGCAAACCAGTCAACGTCATAGCCCTCTTGGCGCAACAGCTCCAGGAGCGCCTCTGCCATGCGCCGCTCGTCCTCGGCAAGCAAGAGCTTCATCGTACGACATCCCATCATCTGGTTTCGTGGTGCATCGCATCCATGATAAACGACCGGGCGGCTCAATGCAGAATGAGACAGTTGCTCAGGGACGTTGTCTCATTTTGAAAATGAGACAACGTCCCTGAGCAACTGTCTCATTCTGTTCCACGGCGTGTATCTTGTCCGATGGACAAAATACCCCTTGCACGGACGACGATCTTGCCCCATAATCTCGCCGCTGTGTTTTTCTGCGAAGCTTCCGGAATCCCGCCCAGGCGCGAGACCGGGAGTGGAGAAAACTCTGGAGAATCTCTTAAATGAGTGCCGAAGGTGCAAGGTCCGTAAGGACCGAAACTCTCAGGCAAAAGGACAGAGGCACATTTTTGACCTTCTCTGGCAGCGCTGTTTTATTGTGCAAGGGAGGGTTTTTCTTATGGACGTCCTATACGACATCGTCGTAACCATCAACACCTATCTGTCTAACTACGTGCTCATCATCTTGCTCGTGGCCATGGGCCTCGTCTTCACCATCCGCACGAAGTTCGTGCAGATACGCTTCTTCGGCGAGGGCATGCGCCGTGTCTTCGGGGAGTTCAATCTCTTCGGTGGCAAGAAGAAGAGCGGCATCAGCTCGTTCCAGGCGCTTGCCACGGCCGTTGCCGCACAGGTTGGCACGGGCAACATCGTGGGCGCTTGCGGCGCCATCTTGATTGGCGGTCCGGGTGCCATCTTCTGGATGTGGCTCATCGCCTTCCTCGGCATGGCGACTAACTATGCGGAGGCCGTGCTCGCCCAGAAGACACGTGAGGTCGACGAGGACGGCACCGTCCATGGTGGTCCGGTCTACTACATCACCAAGGCCTTCACGGGCGCGGGTGGCAAGTTCCTCGCGGGCTTCTTTGCCGTCTCCATCATTCTGGCTCTCGGCTTCATGGGTTGCATGGTCCAGTCCAACTCGATTGCCGCTACCTGCAACACTGCCTTTGGCATCCCCACCTGGGTCATGGGCCTGCTCATCGTCTTCTTTGCGGGTCTCGTCTTTCTTGGCGGCGTGCAGCGTCTCGCATCCGTTACCGAGAAGCTCGTTCCCATCATGGCCATCATCTATCTCATCGGTGGTCTTGTCATTCTCGTTCTCAACATCCAGAACCTGCCGGGTGCCTTCGCGCTCATCTTCCAGTGCGCATTCAACCCGCAGGCCGAGGTCGGTGGCGTGACCTTTGGCATCATCGCCGCGATAAGCCAGGGAGCAAAGCGTGGCCTGTTCTCCAACGAGGCCGGTATGGGCTCCACGCCCCACGCGCATGCGCTCGCCGACGTCAAGGACCCGCATCATCAGGGCACGGTTGCCATGATCGGTGTCTTCATCGACACCTTCGTGGTCGTCACCATGACGGCGCTCGTCGTTATCTCCGTCCTCTACGTGGGCGGTCCGCTTTCCGTTGACGCGACGGGCTTGGCCGAGGGCATCGACAAGACCAACATGGCGCAGCTTGCGTTTGGCACGTTCTTCGGGTCGACCTTCGGAAACTCGTTCGTCGCCATCTGCCTGCTCATGTTCGCGTTCTCGACGATTCTCAGCTGGAACCTCTTTGCCAAGCTCAACGTCGAGTATCTCTTCGCCCGCTTCGGCAAGATGCCGGTCAAGATCTTCTCGGTCATCGCGCTCATCTTCATCTTCCTGGGCTCGCTGCTCTCGAATGACCTGGTGTGGGAGCTTGCCGACATGTTCAACCAGCTCATGGTCATTCCCAATGCCATTGCGCTGTTTGCCATGTCGGGTGTGGTCGCAGCCGTCGTCAAACAGCACCATCACGGTGAGAAGGTCGAGCTCGACAAGTAGTCGCGTGGCAACATGGAAAGAGAGACGGGGCTCGCGCATGTGCGGGCCCCGTTTGTTTGCGGTTTCGTGACGAAGTCGATATAGTCTAAACTTTTTATATGCACATGACATAATGGTGCAAGCCATTGTCTCGAGACGGAAAGGCGTTTTGTGTACGAGGACATACAGGAAGTGCTCTTTACGCAGGAGCAGATCCAAGCCCGCGTCGCGCAGATGGGTGCGCAAATCACCATCGATTATGCCGATAGGCAACCCCTCGTCGTCATCTCGGTGCTCAAAGGTGCCGCCATCTTCATGGCAGACCTCGTCCGCGCCATCGACCTTCCGCTCGAGATGGATTTCATGGCCGTGAGTTCTTACGGGCTGGATGCCACGTCATCCGGGACCGTGACAATTGTCAAGGACTTGAACACGTCAATTGAGGGCAAGCACGTCCTCATTGCCGAGGACATCCTTGACTCGGGCTTGACCCTGGACTTCCTCATGAGGGAGCTTTCCAGCCGCAAGCCCGCAACGCTCGAAATCGCCACGCTGCTGCGCAAGCAAGGCGCGCAGAAGGCCGATCTTGCGTGTGCGTATGTCGGGTTCGATTGCCCTGACGAGTTCATTGTCGGATACGGGCTCGACTATGCCGAGCGCTACCGCAACCTGCCTTGCGTTGCCGCGTTAAAGCCAGAGGTCTATCAGTAGGCCTGATGATTGCTAGATAAGGAGAAGTTGAGTGGAAGAGCCCAACACCACCAAGAAGAAGGGTCCGAATCCCCGCAATATCGTCCTGTACGTGCTCCTGGGACTCGTGCTCGTTGCTCTTGTGGGAAGCCAGCTTTTGAACTTTGGCCCGCAGCAGGAGATCGACGAGCTCATCACGAGCGACTTCGTCACGGCGGTCAACGAGGATCGCGTGGCCGAGGTTACCTATCATGCCGCATCCGCGACGCTCGACGGCACCTACTACAAGGACGCCGCAGCCAAGGAAGCCGGTGAGCTTTCGAGCTTCAAGTCGACCTATACCGGCGATGATATGTTGCAGGAGCTCATGGCAGCTCATCCGGAAACCAAGTACAACGAGGATGTCACCACCTCGGGTTGGATCACGACGCTCCTCACGACGCTTCTGCCGCTGCTTCTTATCTTTGGCGTGCTGATTTTCTTCATGTCGCAGGTGAGCGGCGCGAATAGCAAGCAGATGCAATTTGGCAAGACCAAGGCCAAGAAGGTTTCGGAGGAAACGCCCAAGGTGCGCTTCTCGGATGTTGCCGGTATCGATGAGGCCGTCGAGGAGCTCGAGGAGATCAAGGACTTCCTTTCGAACCCGGCCAAATACCAGGCGATGGGCGCGAAGATCCCGCGCGGCGTGCTGCTTGTCGGCCCTCCGGGCACGGGCAAGACGCTTCTCGCGCGTGCCGTTGCCGGTGAGGCCGGCGTGCCCTTCTTCAGCATCTCTGGCTCCGACTTCGTCGAGATGTTCGTCGGCGTCGGCGCCTCGCGCGTGCGCGACCTCTTCGCGCAGGCCAAGGAGAGCGCTCCCGCCATCATCTTCATCGACGAGATCGATGCCGTCGGTCGTCAGCGTGGTGCTGGTCTCGGCGGTGGTCATGACGAGCGCGAGCAGACGCTCAACCAGCTCCTCGTCGAAATGGACGGGTTCGAGAGCAATGACTCCGTCATCATGATCGCCGCGACCAACCGCGTCGACATCCTCGATCCCGCCCTGCTCAGACCTGGCCGCTTCGACCGTCAGATCGTCGTCGATCGTCCCGACCTCAAGGGCCGCGAGCAAATCCTCAAGGTGCACTGCGAGGGCAAGCCGATGGCAAGCGACGTTGACCTGGCTGCCCTGGCTTCGCTCACGAGCGGCTTTACGGGTGCCGACCTCGCCAACCTGCTCAACGAGGCGGCGCTGCTGGCCGCCCGTCGCGGCAAGAGCATCATCACCAACGATGAGGTCACCGAGTCCATGGAGCGCGTTGTCGCTGGTCCCGAGCGCAAGGGTCGCATCATGACCGAGAAGGAGAAGACGACGATTGCCTACCATGAGTCCGGTCATGCGCTCGTGGGTCATCTGCTCAATCACACCGACCCCATCCACAAGATTTCGATCATCGCGCGTGGCCAGGCCCTCGGCTACACGCTTTCCATCCCGAGCGAGGACCGGTTCCTGCAGTCCAAGAGCGAGATGATCGATAACCTCGCCATGTTCCTGGGTGGCCGCGTCGCCGAGGAAATCATGAACGATGGCGATGTCACGACCGGTGCCTCCAACGACCTCGAGCGTGCGACGAAGATGGCCAAGGCCATGGTCACGCGCTATGGCATGAGCGATATTCTGGGCCACCAGGTTTACGGCGAACCCAACCAGGAGGTCTTCCTCGGTCGTGACTTTGGCTCGACGCCGGATTACAGCCAGGAGACTGCCAACACCATCGACGAGGAAGTCGCACGCCTCATGACGACGGCGCATGACACGGCATTCCGCATTCTCTCCGAGAACCGCACGCAGCTCGAGCTCATGGCCAACGTCTTGCTCGAGCGCGAGACCGTCGAGGGCAAGGCCGTCGAGGCCCTGCTCGACAACAGCTGGGACGAGTACATCGAGTGGGAGAAGACGCATCCCAAGGAGGCCGAGGAGGACCGCAAGGACATCCTCACGGCCGCCGAGAACGCCGGTGTCCCGCACGAGCTCATGGGGCCGGAAGATGTGGCCGATATGCCGGCTCCCGTGTCGCCCCCTCCGCCCGATTCTGATGAGGAGGAGCGCTAGGTGGATACCGCCAAGATAGAAAAGGGCGTCAGGCTCATTCTCGAGGGCGTGGGCGAAGACCCAGACCGCGAGGGCCTGCGCGAGACACCCGCGCGCGTGGCTCGCATGTACGAGGAAATCCTTGCGGGTCTGCATGAGGATCCCACCGAGCTCTTCGTCAAGAAGTTCAACGAGGGGCATCAGGAGATGGTGCTCGTCCATGACATTCCCATCTATTCCATTTGCGAGCATCACCTCGTGCCGTTCTATGGCGTGGCCCACGTGGCTTATGTGCCCAATCCGTCAGGTCAGATTTGCGGTATCTCCAAGCTTGCTCGCTTGGTCGATCTCTTTGCCCGACGTCCGCAGGTGCAGGAGCGCCTGACCTCGCAGGTTGCCGATACGCTCGTCAGGGAGCTCGAGCCGCAGGGCGTGCTCGTCGTGCTTGAGTGCGAGCACTTGTGCATGTCCATGCGTGGCATCAAGAAACCCGGATCCAAGACGACGACGTCTGCCGTGCGCGGCAGTTTCATCACCTCGGCCGAGACGCGTGCCGAGGCTCTCAGCCTTATCCGACAGGGGAGGTAGGCGCCCATGCGGGCACGTACATGGCATTGCGGTCCCTTTGATTTCGATCTCTCGACGCCCGTCGTCATGGGCATATGCAATGTCACGCCCGATTCGTTCAGCGATGGTGGCATGCACGCCACCGCGCCCGAGGCCCTCGAACATGCCCGTGGCCTGCTTGCTGCCGGCGCAGACATCATCGACGTGGGAGGCGAATCGACTCGACCCGGTGCCGAGGAAGTGCCCCCCGATGTCGAGCTTGAGCGCGTGCTGCCTGTGGTGCGCGAGCTTGCCGCGCAGGGCGTGGCGGTGAGCGTGGATACGCGCCACGCGAGCGTGGCCGCCGCGTGCATCGATGCGGGTGCGTGCATCATCAACGACGTCTCCGGTTTCAGGAGCCTCGAGATGCGCGAGCTCGCGGCACGAAGCGACGTGGGACTCGTGGTCATGCACATGCGTGGTACGCCCAAGACCATGCAGGAAGCCCCTGTCTACGATGATGTCGTCCTCGATGTCGAGCAGGAGCTCTCGCGCATGGCTGCGCGTTTGAGTGCCGAGGGTGTCGCACCCGAGCGCATCTGCCTCGACTTTGGAATCGGCTTTGGTAAGAACATCGCGCATAATCTCGCCCTCGTGCAGGCGACGGCGCACTTTGCCGACTTGGGTTATCCGCTCATGACCGCGGTGAGTCGCAAGTCCTTCATCGGCGCGATGAGTGCCGAAAGCGCACCTTCCATGCGCGATCGTGCATCGGCCCTGTGCGCGGCGTTTATGGCCGGACAGGGCGCGCGCATCCTGCGCGTCCACAACGTGGCTGCCACGTGCGAGATGCTGCGTGATTCGCATCGTGCAATCATTGCGCTTGGCTCCAACATGGGCAATAGCTGCGGGCATCTTGACGATGCGCTCGCGAGCCTGCGGCTCAATCCCGATGTCTGGGTCGGTGCCGTTTCCGAGTACGTCACGAGCGAGCCGGCCTACCTCGAGGCGCAAGCTCCCTTCGTCAATGCCGTTGCGCTCATCCAGACCACGCTCACGCCACACGAGTTGCTGCACATGCTTCAAGGCCTCGAGGCCGAGCATGGGCGCGTGCGCAGCGTGGAGAACGGTCCGCGTCCGCTCGACCTCGACATCATCGATTACGAGGGCGTCGTCTGCGCAGATGAGCAGCTCTATTTGCCGCATCCGCTCGCGCTCGAGCGTGATTTCGTCGTGACACCTTTGCTCGATATCATGCCCTCCTGCGAGCTTGCGAATGGCATTGCGGTCACACGCGACAAGGTAACAGTGGGTCAGGTTATGGGGCCCGCGCGGGATATGCTGGCTTGACGGGCGTGCGATGAGACAGTTCTGCCCCGGCGACTTCTGTCTCATCGCGTCCCCACACTCCCGTTTGCAGCCAATCGGGACAATCGCTTGCATTATGTGTTACCATGTGCAATTAGCATATCTGGTGCCACAATCAGAAGTGCAGCTCAAATGTAGAAACTGATAGGTAAAGGAGTCCCAACATGGACGACGCAGGTATCGAGGAGCTCCTCGACGAGCTTGCCGAGCGCATCGAGCAGTCCAAGCCTGTCTTGGGCAATAGCCAGAAGCGCCAGGTCGAAATTGGCCCCATTTTTGAGATTCTTGATGAGATTCGCGATATCTTCCCGGAGGAGTTGCGTCAGGCTCGCATCATCGTTCGTGACCGTCAGGGCATGATCGAGGCCGCAGAGATTGATGCCAATCGCATCCTCGAGGACGCAGAGCGTCAGGCCGAGCATCTTGCCGGCGAGCAGGAGGTCGTGCGCCTCGCCGAGCAGCGTGCTCAGGAGGTCATCGACGATGCCATGGCCCGCGAGCGCGAGATGCGCGTCGGTGCCGAGGATTACGCCGATCAGATCTTCGCCAATCTCGAGACGAATCTCGATAACCTTCTCAAGAACGTCACGCGTTGCCGTCAGCGCTTGAACAGCGGTATGACCGACTAATCTGTTCATTGCTCGACGGCTCGATAGCTGGGAGGTCGAGCAATGCAGCAGCTCGTTGTTTCCATTCATCCGGATCTCGTCGAACCGGCATCGACGCGCTTTCTCGAGGGAGCGCTCGACGAGACATCCTACCGCGTGGGCGGCATGGATCTCGAAACGCCGGATGGCATTCAGTATCAACTTCAATTGACAAACACCGGAGAGGGCATCGTGCTCTCCGGTGAGGCAAGCTGTGCGGCAATCACGCCGTGCACGCGTTGCCTTGTCCCCACTCGCATCGAGGTCTCGGGCGCTGTCGAGGGCTACTATCTGCTCGAAGCATCTGAAGATGTCGATGGCTACGAAGACGACGAGTTCGAGGTCATCGGTGCCGATGGCAGTTTCGATATTGCGCCGGCCATCATCGCCGCTCTCGTCTATGCGACGCCGTACGTGGTCCTCTGCAAGGAAGACTGCGCAGGCCTCTGTCCTCATTGCGGAGCAGATCTCAACGAGGGGCCGTGTTCGTGCAACAAAGAAGACGAGATCGACCCCACCAATCCCTTCGCGGTCCTCAAGGACCTCAAGCTCGAAGACGAGTGACGTAAACCCCGTGGGCTACAAGACATACACCTGCCCTCACGCTGCACGTTGCGGTGGCTGCGAGTGGCTTTCCGTCCCCTATCCCATTCAGCTTTCGCGCAAGCGCGCGATGCTCGAGGAGCTCTTCGAGCCGCTCGGCTGTGACGTCCATGCCGCGATCGGCATGGACGAGCCGATTGCCTATCGTCACAAGATCATGACGCCGTATGCGCCCGGCAGGGAGGGCAAGCCGCGCCTTGGCATGTACGAGCGCGGTACGCACAAGCTCATCGAGGTGTGCGAGTGTCTGGTCGAGCACAAGGCAGGGCGCCCCATACTCAATAGCATCGCCGAGCTTGCGCAGGGCTTTCACATTCCCGCCTATGACGAGAACACCGGCAAGGGATTGCTGCGCCATGCGATTGTGCGCGTGGGCAAGGGCACGGGGAAGATCATGGTGACGCTCGTCGTCAATCGCAAGGAGTTCCCGCGTAAGAAGGCGTTCGTCACCGCGTTGCGCAAACGACATCCCGCCATCGAGAGCGTGAGCTTCAACGTGAACACGCGGCGTACCAATGCCGTGCTCGGTCCGCTTACAATGACGGCCTATGGACAGGGATGGATTGAGGACGAGGTCTGCGGCTGCACGTTTCGCATTCCGGCAACCGCGTTCTATCAAACCAATCCCGCGCAAACGGAAGTGCTCTATCAGACGGCGATTGACATGGCCAAGCTCCGCGAGGGTGACCGTGTGCTTGACGCGTATTGTGGCATCGGCACTATCGGTATCATCGCCGCCAAGCAGACGCGCGTCGAGCTCGTCGGCGTGGAGAGTGTCGAGGCTGCGGTAGAAATTGCCGCGGAAAACGCGCGCGTCAATCGCGTGAAGAACGCAAGCTTCGTATGCGCTGATGCGGGGGAGTACCTGGCGAAATCCCAGGAGGTATTCGATGTCGTCATCCTCGATCCGCCGCGTGCCGGCGCGTCCGAGGAGTTTCTGGCAAGCGTCCTGGCTGCCGCGCCTCGTCGTATCGTCTACGTTAGCTGCAATCCCACCACGCAGCTGCGTGACATCGAGCGCCTTATGTCTGCCTACCACGTGAGCAAGCTCGTGGGTGTCGACATGTTTCCTCACACCAAGCACCTCGAGAGCGTCGCACTGCTGGAACGATAAACTTTTCTCTTCACTCTCATGCGAAAGCGTGGTATATTTCTTTTTCGCGTGTTCTAAGAGATTCTGCGTGTCCAGGCGACGCGCTTGCTAGAAAGGTTTGAGACGATGGCAGTACCTAAGCGTAAAACAGGCAGGATGAGGACCCATTCTCGTCGTTCTTCCAACGACGTGTGCAAGACGGCTGCGCGTTCCGTTTGCCCGCAGTGCGGCGAGGTCAAGCTTCCGCATACCGTTTGCCCGAGCTGCGGCTATTACAAGGGCCGAGAGGTTCTCGTCGTCGAGGACTAACAGCAATATACACATTGCATGTAATCCTGCAGATGGTCATCCGTTTGCAGGATTATTTCTTTATTCTGAGAAAAACTGTTTGTGAGGCGGGTCGATGAGCATGGATGAAATCAAGGTCGTCGTAGATGCGCAGGGTGGTGACAATGCCCCCGGTGTTGTTCTCGAGGGCGTTGCTCAGGCGGTAGCGCAAGATCCTTCGATCACCGTCATCCTTACAGGCGCCGAGGATGTCATCGTTCCCTTCGCAGCTGAGCATGCCAACGTCGTGGCCCATCCCACCACCGAGGTCATTGAGATGGGCGAGCATCCGGCAGAGGCCGTGCGCCGCAAGAAGGACTCCTCGATTGTCGTGGGCTGTCGTCTGGTCAAGGAGGGCGAGGCGGGCGGCTTCTTCTCCGCAGGCTCCACAGGTGCGTGCATGTCTGCGGCTACGCTCGTCATCGGCCGCATCAAGGGCGTCAAGCGTCCGGCCATCGCGACGGTGCTGCCATCGCCCGTGGCCAAGGTCGTCTTCACCGACATGGGCGCCAATGCCGATTGCAAGCCCGAATACCTCGTTCAGTTTGCGCGCATGGCACGCGTATACGCGCAGGTTGCGCTCGGCGTCGAGAATCCGAGTGTCGGCCTGCTCAACATCGGCGAGGAGGAGACAAAGGGCTCTGAGTTCGCGCAGGAATGCCACAGGCTCATGAAGGAGCACGTTCCCAACTTCAAGGGCAATGCCGAAGGCGGCAATCTTGCGCTAGGCGGCTTCGATGTCATCGTAACCGATGGCTTTACCGGTAACGTCGCCCTCAAGGTCTACGAGGGCGTCGGCAAGGCGCTGCTCGTCGGTCTCAAGGAGACCATCTACTCGACGACCAAGTCGAAGATTGGCGGCCTGCTCATCAAGGACGCACTGTCCGCATTCAAGGAAGATCTCTCGGCCGATAAGTACGGCGGTGCCCAACTGCTCGGATGCAAGGGCGTATGCCTCATCGGGCATGGCTCGAGCAATGCGAAGGCGATTTGCAGTGGCGTACTTGCAACGGCAGATGCAATCCGGCAGGACATGCCCAAGCGTCTTGCGCAAGCGCTGGCCGGTGACGACGTGACAGAGGAAGTGCTCTAACATGGCCAACGAGGAAGTGCTCGCATCGCACGCGAGCGAGATAGCCAAGGCTGAGGAAATCCTCGGCTATCAGTTCAAGGACAAGCCCCTGCTCGGAGCTGCCATCACGCACCCATCCGCGCGTGATAGAGAGAAGGCCCTCTACGACTACGAGCGTCTCGAGTTTTTGGGTGACTCCATCCTGGGCGCCATCACGGCGATATTTCTTTTCAAGCAATATCCCGATCTTGATGAGGGCGGTCTCACGCGCATCAAGGTCTCGCTCGTCTCGGGCAAAAGCCTCTCGCGCGTTGCCCGTGACGAAGGCATCGCCGACTGCATCATCTTTGGAGAGAGCGAGGCGGGCACCGACAAGCGCGGCCTCTCCTCGGCGCTCGAGAACGTCTACGAGTCGCTTGTCGCGGCGCTCTACCTCGATGGCGGTATGGATGCGGCAAATGCATGGGTGTCCCGTTCGCTGTTCATACACGCGGATCGCAAACTCGCCTCGGTGCCGGAAAGCCCCAAATCCTCGTTGCAGGAGCTGCTGCAAATCGATGGCAGGCAACCGCATTACGAGATCACCGGCTTCGATGGTCCGCCGCATGACCGCACCTTCTTCGCGCAGGCATTCGTCGACGACGAGATGATCGGCGAGGGAAGCGGCAAATCCAAGAAGCAAGCCGAGTCCGCTGCGGCTCAGGCTGCGCTCGACATGTTTGCGGAAAAGAAGGCGTGAATCGCTCCGCATGCGGGGCATTTGCGCGTCCATGGCGGTGCGTGTCTGCGGCCCTGTGGTAAACTCTACAGGTTTATCCGTTTGCCACGCGTACAAGGGAAATCGTGTACCTCAAGTCACTCGTTCTCAAGGGTTTCAAGTCGTTTGCCGACCGAGCCGTTCTCTCGCTCGAGCCGGGGATGACGGTTGTCGTCGGCCCTAACGGATCGGGTAAATCGAACATCTCCGACGCCGTCTTATGGGTCCTGGGCGAGCAAAGCGCCAAGCAGCTGCGCGGCCAGGCCATGGAAGACGTCATCTTCGCCGGATCGTCTGCCCGCCAGGCAGTCGGCCTGGCCGAGGTCGACCTTGTGCTCGACAACTCCGATGGCACGTTGCCCCTCGATTTCAACGAGGTCGTCGTCACGCGCCGCATGTATCGCAGCGGCGAGAGCGAGTACCTCATCAACGGCTCGCCATCGCGTCTCATGGATGTGCTCGACATCCTCAACGATTCCGGCCTCGGCCGCGATACGCACTCGATCATCTCGCAGGGCTCGCTGCAAAACGTGCTGCGCGCTCGTCCCGAGGATCGCCGCCTGCTCATCGAGGAGGCCGCGGGCATCCTCAAGCACAAGAAACGCAAGGAACGTTCCGCCCGCAAGCTCAAGAACATGGACGCCGAGCTCCAGCGCGTGCACGATATCGCGGGAGAGATCGACCGTCAGCTCAAGCCGCTCGAGCGTCAGGCGAGCCGCGCTCGTCAACACGAGCAGCTCTCCGAGGAACTCAAGTCCGTCGAGCTTTCGCTTGCCGTCGATGACCTGCGCAGGCTCCAGGAAAGCTGGCGCGAGACCGAACGCCTGGAGAAGGAAGCCGATTCGCTCGTGGAGCTCGCGCGCTTCCGCGTCGACGAGAAGAACCGCGAGCTCGAGAAGTACCAGCATCTGCTCGAGGAGAAAGGCCTGTTCGCAGGCGATATAGCCGAGCAACGCCGTCGCTGTCAGACGGCCCTCGACCGTCTCGACTCGGGCATGCTCCTGCTCGAGGAGAAGGGCCGCAACATGGTGACGCGCCTTTCCGAGTTGCGCCAGGCGGTGCATCGTTCGGAGTCGAGCCGCGTCGACGTGCTTGCCCGTCTCGAGACCTACGAATCCGATCACCGTGACACGTCTGCACAACTCGACGAGCTTACCGCGCAGCTCGAGCGTCAGCAAGCTGCTGCCAACGAGGTGCATGAGCTGCACGAGCAGGCCGAACGCGAGCTTACGGAGGCCAACGCGCAGGTTCGTGCCTGCGAGAAGGAGTTTGACGAGTGCACGCTCGCCGAGCTCAAGGCGACCGAGAGCCTTTCGACTGCCGATGTCGAGGACGGCCTTCTCGTCAATCGCATCTCGCAGATCGAGGATGCGCACGTCTCCACGCAGACGACGCTCGCCGCCCGACGCAGCCATCTGGAGGACCTCGAGGTGCAGCTCACGCAGCTGCAGGCAGATTCGCTGGCCGCTAAATCCGACATCGACAGTCGCGTGCGCATCCACGACGACTGCCGTGCGCGTCTCGAGGAAAAGCGCGAGCAGCTGAGTTCCCTGCGCGCCGAGATCAAGGGCCTCGAGCATGTCGACAAGGCACTCGATGGTTCGCGCCCGTTGCTTGCCTGGGCGCTCGACCGCAAGGACGAGGCGGGTATCATCTCGCCCGTCAGCGAGCTCTTTTCTGCGCCGCCGGCACTTGAGGGCCTGGTAGAGCATTTGCTCGGGGCGGATATGTTCGCCCTCATGACCAAGGACTCGCATGCCTCGGCCGAGCTTGTCGATCAGCTTCTGAAGGCCGAGCTTTCCGGTGGAGAGCTTTCGCTTGTCAACATGACCGGCGCGACCATCGAGCATGGCCGTGCCAAAGTCGGGACGCGCCTTCTCGACGAGCTTACGTACGCTCCCGAGCACATACGCGTGGCCGAGTTGCTCTTGGGTGACGTGTACGTGCTCGACTCGGCCATCGATGCCATCGAAGCAGCCGCGGCCGATACGACCGGTTCGCGTTTCGTTACGCGTGATGGCGTCGTCGCGTGGCCCAACGGCAAGGTCACCATCGGTACGCAAGTCACCGATACCGAGGGCGTTCTGAGTCGCAAGCGTCGCTTGCGCGAGTTGCAGGCCGAGGAACCTGTGGCGGCAAAGGCCGTCGTAGACGGAGAGCGCGATGTCGACAAGGCACTCAACAACCTGCACATCGCGCAGGCAGATGACTTCGAGCTTTCGCAGTCCATCGCGCAGGTTTCCGGCGAGGCCGACAGCTTGCGCGAGGAGGTCGGTCGTCTCGAGCAGGCCATCACCGACCAGCTGCAGGAGAAGAACCAGATCGAACAGCGCCGCACGCGCATTGCCGAGGACACGGCCGCGAGCCGCGCCAAGGTCAAGGAGCTCAGTGACCGCAAGAACGAGCTGGCGGCGCGTAAGGGCGAGCTTGACGAGAAGGCGGCTGCTGCACGCGAGAAGAGTGCCGCGCTGGCGAGCCGCGAGGATAGCTCCAAACGGGAGATCTCGGCCATCCAAGTCGATCTTGCCACGGTGCGCGAGCGTGAGCGGCACTTGAGCAAGCAGATCGAATCGCTCAAGAAGGAGGCCGATCAGCTCGAGGAGACCTTGTTGGTCTCGCACGAGACCGAGAGCAAGCTCGAGATTTTGCGCTTGCGTGTCGAGCCACTCTACGACGTGTTCACGAGCCTGCGCGAAGGCGTGCAGGAAAAGGCGGAAATCCTGAGCGATCGCGCCAAGATCGAACAAGCCGGACAGGGCGACTTGCGTGACACCATCGATGGTGCTCGCAAGGCGGTCGCCGACGAGCAGGTCAAGCTTGACGAGGCCAACGAGAAGCTCACGCAGGTGCGCATCGAGAAGAGCAAGCTCGAGGTCAAAGTCGAATCTGCGGTGAGCGTCATCACCGAAACGCACGGCGTGCTGCTCGAGATTGCGCTCGCGCTTGATCCGCCGGAGAATCGCGAGGAAGAGGAGAAGCGCGCCGAAAGCTTGCGGCGCAAGCTCAACAACCTCGGCTCGGTCAATCCCGTCGCCGTCGAGGAGTACCTCAAGCTTCGCGAGCGCCGCGACTTCATCGCCGTGCAGCTCGAGGACCTCGAGGCGGCCGCCAAGGCACTGCAGCGCATCGTCGCGGCAATCGATCGCAAGATGCGCAATCGCTTTATCGACACCTTCAAGCAGGTCAACGAGAACTTCGAAGAGGTTTTCGCGCAGCTTTTCCCAGGTGGAAACGGCCATCTCGAACTGACCGATCCGGATAATCCCGAAGAGACGGGCGTGGAGGTCTATGCCCAACCGCGTGGCAAGAAGGTGCGCAAGCAGACGCTGCTTTCGGGCGGCGAGCAATCGCTTGTTGCGCTGACGTTGCTCTTCGCCGTGTATCGCGTGCGCAAGACGCCGTTCTACATACTCGACGAGGTCGAGGCGGCACTCGACGACACGAACCTGCGTCGCCTGCTCTCGTATCTCGACAGCATCCGCTCTACCACGCAATTCATCATCATTAGCCATCAGAGGCGTACGATGGAAATGGCCGACTTGCTCTATGGCGTCTCGATGCGCAGCGATGGCGTATCCAAGCTCGTGTCACAGAAGCTTGACCAGCAAATCCGCCTGTCATCCGAAGACTCGGGTCAGACGCGTGACGTCGAGGAGTTCAGCGGCGCGCAGTAGCGCTTGCTTTCAAGGGAGATTCACATGGCGTTCAAGGACAAAATCAATCGGAGCAGGACGAAGTTCAACGAGCGGATGAACGTGCTGTTCCGCCGTGGTCCCAAGCTCGACGAGGATTTCTGGGAGGACCTCGAGGAAACGCTCATCTTGAGCGATTTGGGCGCCCAGGCGACGATGGAGGTCATCGACCGTCTGCGCGACCAGGCCACGCGCAAGGCACTGCCCGATGCGTACGCCGTGCTCGACATGCTTGCTGACGAAATCAGCGGTCTCTTTGCCGAACCCGACCCTGATCCGTTCCGCATGAACCCCGTCTGCGTGCTCTTCGTGGGCATCAACGGCGCGGGCAAGACCACGACGGTCGGCAAGCTTGCCAATCAGGCGTCGCTCGGCGGCCGCAAGGTGCTCATAGGCTCGGGCGACACCTTCCGTGCCGCCGCCATCGAGCAGCTCGACATCTGGGGCGAGCGCAGCGGTGTCGAGGTCGTGAAGCGCGAGCGTGGAAGCGACCCGGCAAGCGTGTGCTATGACGTTGTAGAGCGCGCCGAACAGCTGGGAAGCGACCTCGTGCTCATCGATACTTCGGGGCGCCTGCATACGTCCGATGAGCTCATGCGCGAGCTGCAGAAGGTTGTCAACGTCACGCGCAAACGTGCAGACGTGGACGTGAAGACCGTTCTCGTCATTGATGCCACGACGGGCCAGAACGGCCTGCAACAGGCACGCGAATTCGATAAGGCGCTCGACCTGGATGGCGTCATCATGACCAAGCTCGATGGCACGGCCAAGGGCGGCATTGCCGTGGCGGTGAGTCACGAGTTGGGACTGCCCATCCTGCGCGTGGGCGTGGGCGAGGGTATCGAGGACCTGCAGCCCTTCGATGCGCGCGAGTATGCCGAGGCGCTCTTCGGCGAGATGCGCGCAGAGCTCGATGGCGATGAAGAAAGCGGAGATCTCTCCACTTCGGTGTCTGACGACACCTCCGGTCGAGATGACATGCCGGAGCCCGAAGAGGTCCCCTCTGTCATTTCGAGCGAAGAGAGCGAAGCGAACGAAGTCGAGAAATCTCTCGATGGAGATCTCTCCGCTCCGGTGTCTGACGACACCTCCGGTCGAGATGACATGCTTGAAACCGAAAAGATCTCGATGACTGCGGACGAGTGGTTCGCCGAGACCGAATCCGAGCCCGAGGAGCAGGAGTCTTTCCGCGACAAGATGCGTCGCTGGTTTTCATAAGGAACACCGCTGACCCTTCCCATTGTTATTTCGAACGAGAGACTGCCTCCCTGTCATTTCGAGCGAAGCGGCTGAAGGCCGCACAGTCGAGAAATCCCGCCTTAAATTGAGACGGGAAACCGTTCGCGGTCAGTCACCGAACTCCCGGTTTGACAAAATGCGGGGGGGGGGGGGGGGGTATCTTCCAAGGCAAATTTGCAACGACGCTCTATGGGGCGTCTCGAGCCTGGGAGGATTCCGATGCCGACAAGAGCCCTGCTGCGCGCTTCGACTGCGGTTGTCGCGATGTTGACATTTGTCGTATGTGCGGCCTGCGTTCTGCAGACAACTCAATTTGCCTGTGCCGACGGTACTGCTCAGGTGATGTACAGGTTATACAACCCCAACTCCGGCGAGCACTTCTACACCGCCGATGTCTCCGAACGCGATGCCGTGGCCGCCGCGGGATGGTCCTACGAAGGCGAGGGATGGACCGCGCCGACTGTGTCATCCACGCCGGTCTACCGGCTATACTCGGGCACAGACCACCACTACTGCACCGGTGAGGGGGAGAAGGACGCCCTCGTTGCCGCCGGATGGTCCTACGAGGGGATTGGCTGGTACTCCGACGACGCCAAGGGCGTGCCGCTGTACCGCCAGTTCAACCCCAACGTCGATCCCACCGCACCCGTGAACAACTCGGGATCCCACAACTACACCACGAGCCTCGATGAGCACAAGCACCTCGTTTCCATAGGCTGGAACGACGAGGGAATCGGCTGGTACGGCGTGGATGTGGTAGTGCCGGGGGATGGATCGGTGTCCGCCTTGAGTGTCAGCAGCGTGTCGTTGGGGGATTACCACAGCGCCGCGATCCTCGGAGATGGCTCCCTCTGGACGTGGGGCAGGAACGATTACGGTTGTGTCGGTGACGGTACCACAGAGGACAGGACCTCCCCCGTCAAGGTCATGGATGGCGCGAGGCTCGTGTCGGTTGGGGATCGATGGACCGCATCTGTCGGAGACAATGGTTCACTGTGGACGTGGGGCAGAAATTGGTATGGCTCATTAGGCGATGGCACAACCGAGGACAGGCTCTCTCCCGTCAAGATTATGGATGGTGTGACATCAGCTATTGCGGGAGCCTACGAAGGTGCAGCGATAAAAGAGGATGGTACTCTATGGATGTGGGGTGACTATTATCGTGATCGGTCCGGCGACTTTGCTACAGAAGAGAAACGCTCTCCCGTCTGCATAATGAATGACGTGGCGTCGATTTCGCTAGGGGGAGCAGGAGGCTATGCGGTCATCAAAGAAGATGATTCATTATGGACGTGGGGTAGCAATTCATACGGCGAACTCGGCATTGGCACAACCGAAGATGCCAGTGTCCCCGTCAAGGTCATGGATGACGTGAACTCCGTTTCGCTCGGTGAGTATTATGGTGCCGCCATTAAGAAAGATGGCACTTTGTGGATGTGGGGTCTCAATAATCGCGGCCAACTCGGTGATGGAACGACCGAAAGCAAGCTTATCCCTGTCAAGGTTATGGACAGCGTGAGATTCGTTACGCTGGGGGATTCAAACTTTGGATCTGGGTACAGTATGGCGACAAGAGAGGACGGGTCTGTCTGGGCGTGGGGAGCTAATCATGTCGGCCAGCTCGGCGATGGTACAACGGAGGATAAGTTGTCCCCTATAAAAGTAATGGATAGCACGAGGATAGCATGGACGACGGGCTCGTCAACAAGCCTGGCCCTTGATACAGATGGGTCGATTTGGGGATGGGGCGGCGTTCTGTACCCCAACTACACCAATCATCCCACTCGAATACTGGATGGTGTCAAGGATGTATATTGGGGTGGAGGCTTTATCTCCGCCGGCCAATATGCTGCCATTAAAAACGATGGTTCCGTGTGGACGTGGGGCAACAACGATTACGGCCAGCTTGGCAATGGAACCACGGAAAACAGTAATCTTCCTGTCAGGGTTCAGTTTGGCAGCTAAGTGCCAGTTGATTTCTCAATCGCTTGAACCGGGACAAGTGACCTGCCCATTTGTCCCGGTTTGTTGGTTTGGAAAGAGTCAGCTAGCAAAATCGCTTGCGGGCGAGCTGCTTCATGAACGATTGGGTGAAAGATCGCCGGTTCCCGAAAAAGCGCTCTTGCGATTTCGACTGCCTTCCGGCGTCATAGGCGATGGAGGCGCGCTCCACCATACAAATGTAGTCGGCGACCTGCAGGAGCCTGCGCGCTCCATGGTCGGCATCGCGAAAGTCGGAGACATTCCTGGCGAGCACGAAGTCGAGTGCGTCATGCAAGGCTACGCTCACGGCACCTTGACCGTTGTCGTAATAGACGGATATGGTATCGAAGACTTGGAAAAATGACAGGTGCTCGTAAACGAGGGACGCCAGGTCACGTCGGATTCTCGACTCGAGCTCGTCTCTGCTGCGGATGTTGAAGACATCATACCGCAGCGCGAAATACGTGAACGGGAGCGAGCGTACAAGACGAGCGAACTGGGTGAGAAGGCGCTTTCTATCGCCAGGCGACACAGATTGGTAGTCTCCATTGCCGTGTAGAAGATCCTTTCCGTGAAACGGTACGTTGGCCAACTCGGCAACTGCCAAGCGCCTTTCGTATTCCTCAATAGGCGTGACAACGTCTGCGGAATGCTCGTGAAGAACGACTGATACGAGGTAAAGATTCTCGGAGAGGTCCTGACTTCCCGTTTCGTCAACGTGTAGATTCAATCGCTTCGCCACATTACCCCTAAAGACAGAAATGGCGAGGTACGAACCTCGCCGCTCTGATACCTACAAGGTTTCAATCCCTTTTCGGTAGAGCTGATTATCGCACGAGGGACGCTGGGTGTTCAAGACTTGTTTAGAACTGAAGACCTTGCTGGTCTCAGCGACTGGCGCGCGATTGATGTCTAGTAATATGCGGAAACTTGCTAAAATCGAATAGCAGATACAAGTTCTGATTGCGAGGAGTAGTGACCCTTGTAATCGGAATGGCGAAGGACGGGACAAATTTCACGCAAACATTTCAATGCTGGCTTGGCTTGTAGCCTTCCGCTGGCATTGGTGCATATCGGCAGCACGGCTCATATTTCAGTCCTATATTCGCTTTACTATATCCGCGACAAGATGCGTTGCTGGTTTTCATAAGGAGCAATGATGTTTGAGAGTCTGTCCGATAAACTGCAAAAGGCGTTCTCTGGATTCAGGTCCAAGGGACACTTGACCGAGGATGATATCAACGAAGGTATCCGCGAGATTCGCATGGCGCTGCTCGAAGCGGACGTCAACTACAAGGTCGTCAAGAACTTCACGCGCCGCGTCAAGGAGCGCTGCCTGACCGCCGAGGTCATGGACTCGCTCACACCGGGCCAAAACGTCATCAAGATCGTACTCGACGAGCTCACCGAGTTGCTTGGTGGTACGACCGCCGAGCTCACCTTTGGCAGCAGAATCCCCGGCGTGGTCATGCTCGTCGGCCTGCAAGGCTCGGGCAAGACGACGGCTGCCGCCAAACTTGCCTATCGTCTGATGAAACAGGGACACAACCCTCTGCTCGTGGCATGCGATGTGTATCGTCCCGCCGCCGCCGATCAGCTGCAGGCGCTCGGTGACGAAATGGGCGTGCGCGTCTATCGCGGCGATGGCAAGGATCCCGTCAAGATCGCCACCGAAGGCGTGCGTGACGCTGTCGATAACCTGCGTGACGTGGTGATTGTTGATACGGCCGGCCGCCTGCATGTGGACGATGAGATGATGGACGAGGCCGTTGCCATACGCGACGCGGTCGAGCCTGATCAAATCCTCATGGTCGTCGATGCCATGACCGGTCAGGATGTTGTCAACGTCGCCGCGGCGTTTGCCGAGAAGGTCGACTTCGACGGCGTCATCATGTCGAAGATGGATGGCGATGCTCGTGGTGGTGGCGCACTTTCCATCCTCGAGGTCACGGGCAAGCCCATCGAGTTCATTTCCGCAGGCGAGCGCCCCGACTCCCTCGAGATTTTCCATCCCGATCGCATGGCCAAGCGTATCCTCGGCATGGGCGATGTGGTTTCGGTCATTGAGCGCGCCATCGAGATTCAGGACCGCGAAATGGAGGAGGCCGAGGCAGAACGTCTCGCTCGCGCCGACTTCGACTTCAACGACTTCCTCCAGGTCATCGGCCAGACACGCAAGATGGGTGGTCTCGGAAAACTCGTGAGCGCACTTCCCGGTGGCGACAAGGCCCTGAATGCCGGACAGGTCGACGAGCACGAGCTTGACCGCACCGAGGCGATTATCAACTCGATGACGAAGGAAGAACGGGCCAAGCCGACGCTTTTGAACGGCTCTCGTCGCAAGCGCATTGCCGATGGCTGCGGTATGTCGATTCAGCAGGTCAATCAGCTCATCAAGCGCTATAACGAAACGCGCAAGCAGGTCAAGAAGATGATGGCCGCCATGAACCAACCCGGCAAGAAGGGCAAGCGCGGCAGGAAGCGCATGGGCATTCCCGGCCTGGGCGACATCGACCTAAGCCAACTCAAGAACATGATGTAGACGAGCGAATTGCGTGGAAGGCGAACAATGCCAATGGAGATGTGGGACATCTACGACGAGCACATGAATAAGACCGGCAAGACCATGGAGCGTGACAACTGGAACATGCAGCCCGGCGAATACCACGTATCCGTGCTGGGCGTTGTGCAGAGGCCTGACAAGAAATACCTCATTACGCAGCGCAAGATGGACAAGCCATGGGGTGCCGGCTGGTGGGAGTTCCCCGGCGGTGCCGTGCGTGCGGGCGAGGAGCCCGAAGCGGCGGTGCGCCGTGAAGTCGCCGAGGAAACCGGACTGGACGTCTCTGACGTTGCGGCAGAGAAGGTGCTCACCTACAAGCGCGAGGATCCGAACGACGATAACAACTACTTCATGGTCGTCTACAAGTTCGAACTCGATGCCGACGAGTCCATGGTTGCGGTCCAGGAAGAGGAAGTCGAGGATTTCGCGTTTGCCGATGTGACCAAAATCAAGTCCTTGGCAGACGAGGGCATTTTTCTCCATTACAGCAGCGTTAGCTCCATTTTCGAATAGGACGATTACATCATGCAGAAAACCGATACGGTCTTAATGGCACATGGCAGTGGCGGAACGATGATGCGCGACATCATTGAGCAACTGTTCTTCGAGGCATATGCAGGCGACACGCTGCGACGCGGCGATGACGCGGCGACGCTCGACATCGCGGGTGGGCGCGTTGCGTTCTCGACGGACACCTTCGTGGTGACGCCGCATTTCTTTCCCGGTGGAGACATCGGGCATTTGGCCGTGTGCGGTACGGTCAATGATGTCGCGACAAGCGGAGCCACGCCGCGCTACCTTTCCTGCGGCTTCGTGCTCGAGGAGGGCTATCCGCTCGACGACTTGCGACGTGTGTGCGCGTCGATGGCGGCGACGGCCAAGGAAGCTGGCGTCGAGATCGTGACGGGTGACACCAAGGTCGTCAACCGCGGTCATGGCGATGGCATCTACATCAACACGGCTGGCATCGGCGAGCTGCGCGACGGTGTCGATCTCTCCGCGTCGCACATTAGGCCGGGCGATAAGATTCTCATCAGCGGCAGCATTGGCGACCACGGCATCGCGATTATCTCGACGCGCGAGGAGCTGAGCTTCTCGACGCAAATCGAGTCGGACGCCGCCCCGCTCAACCATCTGATCGCGGCGGTGCTCGACGCCTGTCCGGCAGGGAGCGTTCGCGCGTTTCGCGACCCGACGCGTGGCGGGCTTGCCTCGACGCTCAACGAGTTTGCGAGCACGGCGCATGTCGACATTTGCGTCGACGAGGATGAGGTGCCCGTGCATGACCAGGTGCGTGGCGCCTGCGAGATGCTTGGTTACGACGTCTTCCAGGTTGCCAACGAGGGCAAGATGGTCTGCGTGTGCGCATCCGAGGTGGCCGACGCCGCGCTTGCGGCCATGCGTGCGGACAAGTATGGCGCTGAGGCTGCGATTATCGGCGAGGTACTCGAGGGCGACGGACGCGTATATCTGCGCACGTCCTTTGGCAGCGAGCGCATCCTCGATATGCTCGTTGGCGAGCAGCTCCCCCGTATCTGCTAGAACCTTCTACCTCATGTGCTCTTCACATCTCCATGCGATAATACGTTGCCAAGAACAATGACAACTCACGACGGTGAGGAGCAAGCAATGAGCACTGAAGAAACCGCGCAAACCTACGTCCCCTTCGACCTCATGCACGATTTCATGGTCGATGTCTTCGAGGCATACGGCGTCCCCCGCGAGGATGCCGAGATCTGCACCGACGTTCTCATCGAATCCGACCGTCGTGGTATCGCAAGCCACGGCATCAATCGCTTCAAGCCCATCTACCTCGATCGCATCAAGAACGGCACGCTGCTGCCCAAGACCGACATCGAGATTCTGAAGGAGACGCCCACCACGCTCGTCATGGACGCGCATGATGGCATGGGCATGGTAGCGAGCTACGAGATGATGAAGCGCCTGATCGAGAAAGCCAAGACGCTCGGCATGGCTGGCGGCGCGATCCGCAACTCTACGCATTACGGCATTGCTGGCTACTGGGCGACGATGGCAAGTGACGAGGGGCTCATCGGCATCACCGGCACCAACGCCCGGCCGTCCATCGCTCCGACCTTCGGCGTCGAGAACATGCTCGGCACCAATCCGCTCACGTTTGCTCTGCCCACTGACGAGGACTTTCCCTTCTGCCTCGACTGCGCGACCTCCATTTCGCAGCGCGGCAAGATCGAGCGTTATGCGCGCGAAGGTAGCCCCACGCCGGCTGGTATGGTTATCGGTCGCGATGGCAGCGCCATGACGGATAGCGACGAGATCCTCAAGGCGCTCGTCGACGGCACGGCGGCGCTCGCTCCGCTTGGCGGCATTGGCGAGGACCTCGGCGGCTACAAGGGTTATGGCTATGCCACCGTGGTCGAAATCCTCTCGGCAGCCCTTGCCGGCGGCGAGTTCATGAAGGCACTCACGGGCGTTTCTCCTGATGGTGATCCGCAGATGTACGGTCTTGGTCACTTCTTCTTCGTGGTCGATCCCGATGCGTTCATGGGACAAGACACCTTCAGGAAGATCGCGGGCGACATCTCGCGCGAACTGCGCGCGTCTGAGAAAGCGCCTGGTGCCGAACGCATCTACACGGCAGGCGAGAAGGAGTACCTGGCCTGGCTCGATCGCAAGGACAAGGGCATCCCGGTCAACTCTGCCGTCAAGCAGGAGATGACGCAGATTCGCGACGAGCTCGGGTTGGATTACCGCTTCCCCTTCGAGGGTTAAGAACATCCACTTGTGCGCAGGCAAGCTGTGAAGCGGAGGTCCAAGGGAGCGCGCCGTAAAGACCGCGTAGCGGGCTGTCGGGAAGCGACCGTCGGAGCGGAGCAGCTTGCCCGCGTGAAGAAAGACGGCATAGCCGCAAACGAATGGTCCCTAAATGTGTCCTGTTCGCCCCTGCGACCCCTGCAAACAAAAAAGCCAGCGGCCGGATAAGCCGCTGACCTCGTGTTTCATGGTGGACCGGCAGGGGTTCGAACCCTGGACCTTGGGATTAAGAGTCCCCTGCTCTGCCAGCTGAGCTACCGGTCCGTCACAGCGAAAAAGGATTATACACGAAATCGCCGTGCGCCCAAGCAGGAAAATGGGGTGGGTAAAGGGATTCGAACCCTCGACCTCCAGAGCCACAATCTGGCGCGCTAACCAACTGCGCTATACCCACCGTGAGCTTCCTGCGTCGATGCGCAAGGCGAGAGTATAGCGGATTTTCCCAGCGCCTACAAACACTAATAGGAGTAAGATGGAAAACTTGTGAGAGGGGATGGGTAACTGGCATTACCCGAGGTTTCTGAAGGAGGACACATGGAATTATTTGGCGATGTGGTCTTTCTGTCGCGCCTTCAGTTCGCGCTGACCGTCATATTCCACTTCCTGTTCGTGCCGCTGTCCATTGGATTGGGCCTGTTCGTTGCGCTTACCCAGACGCGCGCCTACAAGACGCGTGATCCCAAGGACGAGGCGGATGCCCGCTTCTGGGTCAAGATTTTTACGCTCACCTTCACGGTCGGCGTTGCGACGGGCATCACGATGGAGTTTAGCTTCGGTACCAACTGGGCTAACTACTCCCGCTTCGTGGGTGACATCTTTGGCTCACCGCTCGCAGCCGAGGCGTTGCTCGCGTTCTTCCTCGAGTCGTGCTTCCTCGGCGTGCTCCTCTTCGGACGCAAGCGTGTATCTCCCAAGTTCTACATGGTTTCCTCATGGCTTGTGTGGGTGGGTTCCATGCTCTCGGCCCTGTGGATTCTCATCGCGAATTCCTGGATGCAGACCCCGGCCGGCTTCGAGGTTGTCGAGACGGCTCATGGCAAGAAAGCCATCATTACCGACTTCTTCGCCGCGGCCTTCAATCCGCAGACCATCCCAACCTATCTGCACACGGTTCTCGCGCTGCTTATCTTCGGTGCCTTCATCGCCATGGCGATTGCCGCGTACTACCACATCAAAGGTCGCAACTCTGAGTTCGTCACGAAGATGATGCGTTGGGGCGCTATCGTCACGCTCGTGTGCATGGTGCTCATGATGCCGGTCGCGCACATGCAGGCTCAGGTCGTCGCCGACGAGCAGCCTACCAAGCTCGCCGCGATGGAAGGTCAGTACGAGACCGAGCCCGTTCCCATGTACTTGTTCGGCATCGTCGATACCGAGAACGGTACGGTCATCGGTCCCTCGATTCCGGGTCTGACCTCGTTCCTCGCCGCGGGTGACTTCAGTGCCGAGTATCCGGGCCTCAATGATATAGAAGCCGCCGATCCTGGCAGCACTCCCACGGCCACCGAGGTGCAGATTACCTTCCAGTCCTATCACATCATGATTGTCATGATGGGCGTCATCATGCTGGGCGTGTTGCTCGCGCTCATCATGGCCTTCGGCAAGAAGCTCAAGACCAAGCGCTGGCCCTATGTCGTGATGCTCTTTCTCTGGATCGCGCCATTCCTCGCCATCCAGTTTGGTTGGGCGACGGCCGAGGTTGGCAGGCAGCCGTGGATCGTCACGGGCGAGCTCAAGACGCTTGATGCCATCAGTCCGTCAGTGCCAGCCGATCAACTTCTCCTCACCATCGGTCTCTTTATCATCATCTACCTGGTGATTTTCATCGCATGGGCGCGCATCTTCTCCAAGATCGTCAAGAGCGGTCCCGAGAAGTGCCTGCCCGAGGCCAAAGATGCACCCGTCGTCGATGCGCAGGAAGGTGATGTGGCATGACGCTCCCCATTCTCTGGTTCATCATCATCGCAGTGCTGATCTGCGCATATTATGTTCTCGACGGCTTCGACCTTGGCGCGGGCGTGCTCTCGCCGTTCATCGCCAAGACTCCGGGCGAGAAACGTGCTCTCATGACCTCCATCGGTCCCGT
Organism: Coriobacteriaceae bacterium; assembly: GCA_025992705.1. Classification (NCBI taxonomy): domain Bacteria; kingdom Bacillati; phylum Actinomycetota; class Coriobacteriia; order Coriobacteriales; family Coriobacteriaceae; species Coriobacteriaceae bacterium. Next base: position 1,977,664 of record DAJPGJ010000001.1, on the reverse strand, counting down.
TTGGGATGGTAACGAGGTCTGGCTGCTCACCGCAGGTGGCGCGCTCTTCGCTGCGTTCGCCCCTGCGTATGCGACCGTGTTTTCCGGCTTCTACCTGGCCATCATGCTCGTGCTCTTTGGCCTCATCATCCGCGCGGTGAGCCTCGAGTTCCGCGCGCATGATCCCAAGTGGCAGAAGCTTTGGGACGCGCTCTTCTTCGTGGGATCGCTCGTTCCCGCGCTGCTCTTCGGTGTCGCGCTGGGCAATTGCCTGCAGGGCGTCCCGCTTGATGCTGCCGGTAACTACATCGGCTCCTTCTTCGGTCTGCTCACGCCGTTCCCGCTCGTCTGCGGCCTGCTCGGTTTGGCGACCATCGTCACGCAGGGCGCCTGCTGGCTCGCGGCAAAGATCGAGACGGGCACGGAGTTGCATAAGCGCGCCGTCACGGCGCGAGTCGCCGGCCAGATCGTCACGGCCATTCTCGTTGTGGCCGTCTCCGTCATATTCTTCACCTTCATCGGCTTTCCTCAGGGCGAGGGTCCCGCCTTCCCGTTCCTCGTGTTCGTTGCCTGCATCCTGGTCGCTGCTATCGTCGTTGGTTTCCTGGCGGCTGGTCGCGGCAAGAACTGGCTTGCCTTCGGTGCGAATTCGGCTGTCTGCGTGGCACTTGTCTTCGCTCTCGTGCTCGCCATGTTCCCCAACCTGGTTATCTCCACAGGTCCTGGTCCCTCGATTGACTTGTTCACTGCAGCTGCGAGCACTTATGGACTTACGGTGATGACCATCATCGCCTGCATTGGCGTTCCGCTGGTCGCCATATATCATGTCATTATTTACCGTACCTTCCGCGGCACCATCAAGGTGGAGGAAGACTAGAAGAAAGTATTTGCATGATCGAGCTCAAGCACCTGCGCAAGTCCTACAGGGTCGGCGATTTCGAGCAAAAGGCGCTCGACGACGTCTCGATATCGTTCCGAGACAACGAGTTCGTCGCCGTCCTCGGGCCGTCAGGTTCCGGCAAGACCACCCTGCTCAACATACTGGGTGGTCTTGATCATGCTGATACCGGCGAGCTCATCATCAACGGCACGTCCACCAAGGACTACTCAAGTGCCGATTGGGATACCTACCGCAACCATCACATCGGCTTCATCTTCCAGAGCTACAACCTCATTCCGCATCAGACGGTGCTTTCGAATGTCGAGCTCGCGCTTACGCTCACGGGCGTGTCGCGCGAGGAGCGTCGAGCGCGGGCCATGGCCGAGCTCGAGCGTGTCGGTCTGGCGGAGCACGCCAACAAGAAGCCCAGCCAGCTTTCCGGTGGTCAGATGCAACGCGTCGCCATCGCCCGAGCCCTGGTGAACGACCCAGACATCGTGCTAGCAGACGAGCCCACGGGTGCGCTCGATACCGAGACGGGCATCCAGGTCATGGACCTGCTGTCAGAGATCGCGAGCGACCGCCTCGTCATCATGGTCACGCATAACCCCGAGCTTGCCTATGATTATGCGAATCGCATCGTCAAGCTGCACGATGGACGCATTTCCGACGATAGCAACCCCTTCGAGCCGAGCAAGGCAGACGAGCAAACTGCCAAGCTTGCCGCAAGTCAGCGCAACAAGGCGACTGACGGCCATAAGAAGCACGCATCCATGTCGTTTCTCACGGCACTCGCGTTGTCCTTCAACAACCTGATGACCAAGAAGGGCCGTACTTTTCTCACGGCATTTGCGGGATCAATCGGCATCATTGGCATCGCCGCGATCCTCGCGCTTTCCAACGGCGTCAACAACTACATTGCCAAGGTCGAGGAGGATACGCTCTCATCGACTCCGCTCACCATCACGCAGTCGAGCTTCGACGTGACCTCCATCATGATGCAGGCAGGTGACTACGTGCATGGAGATACCGAAGACGACGTCGCCGCGGGTGTCATCCCGGAATCCACCATCATGGCCGATGTCTTGACGGACGTGAAGACGAACGACCTCAAGTCCCTGCGCTCCTTCTTCGAGGCAAACGGCGGAGACGTGAACCGCTATGTAAACGCCATCGTCTACGGCTACGGCATAACGCCCCAGATCTACAAGGCCGACACCTCCGCCGGCATCAAGCAGCTCAATCCCGGCGCCTTGTCCTCGATCATGTCTAACGACATCAGCTCCGCCGGCATGTTCTCGACCATGATGGGCTCGGCGAGCTCGTTCCAGGAAATGCTCGATGACCAGAAGCTCCTCGAGGAGCAATACGACATCGTCGCCGGCGCCTGGCCTGCCAACTACGACGAGTGCGTGCTGGTGCTCAACAAGAACGGCGGCATCAGCGACTACACGCTCTACGCGCTGGGCATCCTCGACCCCGACGAGCTCAACGACCTGCTCATGGACGCCCTTGCCTCCGAGGACCTTGACGTTCCCGATACCAACGTCGAGTTCACGCAAGACGAGGCGCTGGCGCTCACGTTCAAGGTCGTGAACGAATGCGATATGTACACCAAGGCCTCCTCTGGCTCGACATGGGTCGATCGCAGCGATGACGAGAGCTACATGAAGACGCAAATCGCCGAGGGCCTCGACCTCAAGGTCGTGGGAATCATCAAACCGAGCGCGACGGCATCGGCGACGTCCATGGACGAGGGTATCGGGTATCGCCATGACCTCATCCTGCATCTCATCGATCAGGCGGCCACCTCGCCGGTGGTCGAGGCGCAGATGGCCGAGCCCGATGTCGACATCTTCACGGGCAAGACCTTCGAGTCGCTCAAGGACGATGCGGAGTCCTCCTTCGACATGGGTTCGCTGTTCAGCATCGACCAGAACATGATGGCGCGCGCCTTCAACGTCGATAACGCCGCCATCGAGTCGGCAATGGCAAGCGCGATGAGCGGCGCGGCTGCGAGTCTTGACACGAGCAACATGTTCGCGGACATTCCCGCCCCCGATTTCAGCGATTTGGATATCGACCTGTCCGGTGGTGTTCCCTCCGCAAGTCAGGTGGCTGCTCTCGAGCAGAGCCTGGGCCAAATGAGCAGCGGGGTTGTCATGGGCTTCATGCAGTACGTAAGCAGTAATCCCAGTAGCATGGCAGATTTGCCTGGGGCATGGAGCGCCTATCAGCAATCGGATGCCTACAAGTCCATCATCAACCAGGCGGCAACGGGCATCGCATCGGGTATGTCAGGTTCCAGCGAGCAGCTCCAGAAGGCCTTCACCGAAGCCATTCAGAAGAAGATGAGCGAGTACATGACCACCCAGCTCGTGCCCTATCTGGAAGGCAAGATGGGTGGCATGCTGCAGAGCTACACCACGAGTCTGGCGAGCTCGATGGCCTCCGCGCTTTCGACCGCGATGGGCACGGCGATATCGGTTGACCCGAGCATGTTCGCCCAGTCCATCACCGTCAACATGGACCAGGACGAGCTCACGTCCATGTTCATGAACCTCGCACGCAGCAACGACCTGAGCTATGAGAGTAACCTGCAGACCCTGGGCTATGCCGATATAGCCGATCCGATCTCCATCAGCATCTACGCCAAGAGCTTCGATGACAAGCAGGTCGTCGAGGACATCATCGACCAGTACAACGCCGACATGGAATCCTCGGGCGAGGAGGACAAGACCATCTCCTACTCCGACATCATGGGTGCGCTCATGAGCTCCGTCACCAACATCATCGATATGATCTCCATGGTGCTTATCGCGTTCGTCTCCATCTCGCTCGTCGTGAGTTCGATCATGATCGGCATCATCACCTACATCAGCGTGCTCGAGCGTAAGAAGGAGATCGGCATTCTGCGTGCCATGGGCGCGAGCAAGGGCAACATCGCCAACATCTTCAATGCCGAAACGGTCATAGAGGGTCTCATGTCCGGCGTCTTTGCGGTCCTCCTCGTGGCGTTGGTGTCGTTGCCTGTGAATGCCATCGTGCTTGCGATGATGAACATTTCGGGCATCCTCGCCCTGCCCATCACAGCGGCACTGATTCTCATCCTCATCAGCGTCTTCTTGACCTTCATCGCCGGCCTCGTGCCCGCCATGAATGCCGCCCGCCGCGATCCCGTCGAGGCGTTGCGCAGCGAATAGCGTCTAGGGCCTACCTCGGTATGCGGGGTGGGCCCGTGCGCGAGCTACGCTTGGAATGACGCATACGGTATGTCAGCCGCCATCAGCCACAGAAGAGGACTTGCGTACGTTCTCATATCCGCCGTGTGCTTCTCGCTTGCCGGCGTGCTCATCAAGGTCATTCCCTGGAATCCCATCAGCATCAATGGCGCACGTTGCATCTTCGCGATCATCCCGATGTATCTCTACCTGCGTGCGACGGGCAGGCGTTTTCACGTCAACAAGCAGATCATCGGCGGTGCCGTGCTCGACTTCGCCATGCTCGAGACCTTCGTCATCGCCAACAAGCTCACGACGGCCGCAAACGCGATCGTCCTGCAGTTTACCGAGCCCATCTGGGTCATCTTGCTGGCCTGGATCATCTTTCGCTCGCGGCCGCGCAGGAGCGCCGTTGTGGCGAGTTTCGTCGTAATCGCCGGCATCGCCTGCTTCTTCTATGACAGCTTGAATGCTGGTGGCATGTTGGGAAACGTTCTCGCGATTGTCTCCGGCGTTGCCTATGCGGGCGTGTTCCTTCTCAAGGAGTCACCCAAGTGCGACTTCGAATGCGCGGCGATACTGGGCTTTGCGGCGTGCTTTGTCGTTGGCATTCCCTTCTATCCGCAAGAGACGCTCTTCACACCCGAGATCTTGGTGACAATCGTCGCGCTCGGTGTCGTCCAGCTCGGCTTCGCGTACTTTTTCCTCTCCAAGGGTCTTGATGTGGTTTCTCCCGTGACGGCATCGCTCACCTCGACTATCGAACCGCTGCTCAACCCAATCCTGGTCGCGATCGTGGTGGGGGAGACCATCGGCCCCATCTCCATTTTTGGTGCGGTGTTGGTGATTGGCGCGGCAACCGCCTATAACGTCTATGCGGCGCGCACGGGGTAGAATCTGCTCGAAACGGCTAGAAGAGCATGAAGATCTGCGCGAGTGCCCAGCCGATGAATCCGCAGCAGGGGAAGGTGAGCAGCCAGGCCGCGACCATGCTCTTGGCAACGTCCCACTTGACGCGCTTGGGGTTCTTCGAGGCACCGACGCCCATGATGGCCGCCGTACTGCAGTGCGAGGTCGAGACCGGCATGCCGGTGATGGATGCAATGAAAAGCGTGATGACCGTTGTCGCCGATGCCGCCACGCCCTGGTACTTCTCGAGCTTGACCATGTCCATCGCGACTGACTTGATGATGCGCTTGCCGCCGACGAGCGTGCCGAGCGATATGGCAAGCGAGCACAGGATCATGAGCCACAGCGGAAACTCCGTCGCACCGCTCGTCTGCATGTCGAATGCGAGCGCGATACCCAAAAGACCGATTGACATGAACTTCTGGCCATCCTGCGCACCGTGCAAGAACGAGAGCGCGCATGCGCAAATGTCCTGAAGGACCACGCAGACCTTGTTGGCCTTGCCGCGGTTTGCGTGGGCGAAGAAGAACTCGATGATCCTGGTATTGACCCAGCCCAACGCAAACCCTGCGATGAGCGAGAAAAGCATGCCGTAAATGACGAGCATCCACTCGCTGACCACGACGCCGGCAAGGCCGTTCATGGCGATGGCGCCACCGGTGACACCGGCGATAAGCGAGTGGGACTTGGACGCGGGGATGCCCCGATACCAACAGAAGAAGCCCCAACCTATGGATCCTATCATCGCGGCTATGAGGGCCATGAGCGCTTGGTGCGTGTTACCCGAGAAGTTGACCATGTTAAACATGGTATGGGCCACGGCCGTGGATATGTATGTCATGCCCACGAGGCCGACGAAGTTGAAGATGGCTGCCAGAATCAGGGCCGTGCCTGGCTTGAGGCAGCGCGTCGAAACGGCCGAAGCGATGGCATTGGGGGCATCGGTTGCGCCCGAGATAACAGTGACACCGATAACGAGGACGAGAATGACGATAAGCGCGGGATGAGCGCCCGCTTGCGCAATGAACACCGGAAGCGTCAGGTCCATCTACTCGTCCGTTCTGTCGGGAAGGGACACGGAAACGTGCCCAAGGTATTCTACCGTAAGTTTGCATAGTGGGAATGAGCATTCACGCGGAAGTGCAACGCGAGTCGAATATTCCGGACGGATTAGGATAGCAAGGAAGCCCAGCAAGAAAGACTCGTGAACCTACCCTTTGCATTACCCTTTGAATAACCCGTGAAAAGTACCCAATTCGGATGATTTCTATTATGCTCCTCCTTGATAACTTAGTTTAATTACCATGCGTGCTCCTGAGGCCTGGGGGGAAGGAGTAATCGATGGACCAGATCATTCATGCAAGACTCATAGAGCCTGTGCTGCCTTCGAATCTCGTGATGAATCGCCCTTTGATTGAAGAGCTGAGACGCGCGGTCTGCGATCAGCGTATCACCTTTCTACATGCCCCAAGCGGATACGGGAAGACCGTAGCCATGTGCGAATTGAGCGGGATCCTGAGGCAGGAAGGGTACGGCACAAGTTGGCTGAGCATCGATCCGGCCTTATCGGACCCGACGCAATTCTGGGCTCACGTTCACGCCTCGTTCGGAGAGAGCGCGTTTTGTCCTGCTACAGAGCATGACAAGCTTGCCGGTGACGGGGAGTCTCTGGCAGATATCCTGTTTCAACATCGCGGAGAGGTCAAAGGCGAACGCTTTGTTTTCTTCGACGCCTTCAACCGGATAAGCTCGCTTTCTCTTATCGACGATTTTCTGCGTTTCTGTTTCGAAGCTCCTCCCGAATATCATTTTGTCGTAGGCACGCGGGAGTTTCTCGAGAGCTTTAAAACAGCGACTTTCAAATATGGTGAACACGTATTTGAGGCCAGGGACCTCACCATCACGCAGGTCGAGGCCGAAGAATTGGTTCGGGATTCGTGCGGGAGCGCCTTTTCCGACGAGCTCATTGCCGAAGCATACCGTTACACCGAAGGCTGGATTCAGGGTGTCAAGCTGCGTGCCCAGGCAATCGCGCGAAACGAGACGATGGGAATCAAAGGGCCAATAAATGGAAAAAACAACCTAGTGCGTGACTACTTTACATGCAACATTCTTTCCGATTTGCCTCCAGACGACGTCGATTTCCTCATTCGGGTGTCCTTGTTCGAGAAAATCAACCGCTCGCTTCTCGCCTTCGTTTTCGGCTCAGCCGTGGCAATCGAGAGATTCGACAGACTGCTGGCAGCCAACGTGTTCATCATGAACTGCGATTACGAAAACGAGTGGTATCGGCTTCATCCCATGTTCCTGGACATGCTCCGATATGAGCTGAAGCGTTTCAACATGAGCGAGTTGCGAGGCCTCTGCCTCAATGCGGCGGAATGGTTTCATGACAACGGTTATCCCGATGAGGCCGTGAAGTACCTCAGCATGTCGGGGGATCTGGACTATATAGAGGGGCTCGTGGAGGCGACGAGCGGACTCGTGCGCCCGGATATGTCCATGGACTCCTTTGCGTGGATGTGTCGGGCCCCTGCCGCGTCTGTTCCCACCTCGCCGTTCATGTGCCTGATGGCCGTTTGGTCTTGCGTGACCTACGCGCGTCTCGAGGACGCGGACTTGTGGATGGGAGTCTTCGAGAAACTCATCGAAAGCGGAGTCGTGACGCAAGAGACCTCACCCGAAATGGCCGCTTTCACCATGAAATGCCTTTCCATGAAATATCTGGCGATGGAGGGTGACGGTGAGAGGGCGTTGCTTCTTTGCGAGGAGCTGCAAGACGGAAGCTGGCCCATAACCCCGTCGCTGCTCAGCATGATCAACCAGTCCCAGGGAGAGGCCTATTCGTATATCGGAGACTATGTTCAGGCGATGGACTACTATCTAAAGGCGCAGGCGAGTGCGAGCGTCGATCAGACCATCCACCAGCTTGTCTTCAACGAATACACCAATGCAGTCAATCTCTATTATTGCGGAGAGCACGGCAAGGCGGAGCGCTGCTGCGAGAGCCTTCTCAAGAAATGCCCACCGGACTTCGCAATATACGGAGCGGCTTGTGCGCTTCTCGCGCGTATCCTCATAGAGCGAGACGACGTGAACCGGGTACCGGAATTGCTTCGCATATCCGAAGACGGCCTCTCTTGCTATCGTCACATTGACCTCTATCTCGACATAATGACGAGCCACGCTTCCTGGCATTTGACATCAGGTAGCTCCTCCACGGCCTTCGAGGTGATCACCGAGGCGATATTGCAAGGGGAGAAGTATCGAAACGTTCCTCGCGGGGCACTGCTTTCGGCTTACTTTCTCCAGGCGCAGATTGCCCTGCATCGGGGTGATCTTAACGAGCTGCAACTCATAGAAAACAAGTTCGCTCTCCATCTAAAGGAGAGCGACATCTTCGGCACATTGCTGTTCGATGCCATTCGCGCATTTGCCTTGAGGTTGCAAGGAGGTGACGCCGAGGTGGTCGAGCTGCTCGATGCCATGATAAAGCGGGCGCTTGAGCGAGATTTCAATCGCATGGTCGTTATCGCGCTTGTCGAGAGGACCCTGATTCTCAACGATATGGGTGAGAGCGCCTTGGCCATAACCTCTCTCAACGAGCTTCTCCGAATCGCCCGTTTGCATGGCTACATGCGTACCGTATTGAACGGCGGAGCCCCCATGAAGCAGCTGCTCCGCGAGTATTCGACGACACGTAAGTTGGGCGGCGTTCTGCGAACCTATGTCAAAGACGTGTTGCTGCACTTCGAGGCGGAGAGCTCCGACAAGAGGGAAGCTACAGACGAGAGCACGGCGTTTTTGGAGAGCGAGTACATGCTCACCGCTCGCGAGATTGAGGTCCTGCGCCTGCTCAACATGGGGCTTTCGCGCAACGAGATTGCCGAAACGCTTTCCATCAGCATCAACACGGCCAAGAAGCACCTTTCCAACATATACGCCAAGATGGGGGTTCGCAACAAGACCGAGGCGCTCGACGGACTGACGCATGGCATTAGCCAGCGGGAAGCTGGCTAGCTCGACTCGTAGGATGGCTAGGCTTTCCGGCGAGAGGTAATGGTTTTCCTTACCCTTTTGGCACGATTGGGCCCTAATGAGCACCCCGGAAGGTACCCACGCTCTTATCCCGTTGATTGGTACGTTTAGGGCGTTCTTGTTTCATTTTGCCCTCGATATCCTCGTCAACGTAAACGCGTCGAAAGGAATGGACAAGTTCGTTTCGACGCATGTTTCGGAACGTGAGACATCCCACGTAGAGGGGAGGAAGCGTCAGGTGCCGTCAATCGTCCATGGGGACTACCCCGCTTTCATGTGTGCTACGTGATGATGTAGGCAACTGACTAGGGATGCTCATCTTGAGTCCATCTATTTCAATTCAAATTGGAGGGCAAAATGAGGGAAAAACTACCTTTTAAGGTGGGAATAACTGCGATCTCGATACTCATCGTAATCGTGACGTACCTTCTCCCAACTCCGGAAGGGCTTGTTTTTGAAGGCAAGATGCTACTCGGCATCCTGGTCGCTTGCGTCATCATGTGGATTTGCGAGCCGGTGCCGATTGTCGTGACGGCTTGGGCGTTTGCCGCGGCCGTGCCTTTAATGGGCATTCTGTCTTCGGGCGAGACATGGGCAAGTGGCGTGAGCGTCGCCATGATTGTCTGCTTGCCGTGTTTCGCGTTTGCTCTATTCGTTCAGTATTCCAGCATTTCGTTACGTATCATTGCATTCATTTTGAAGTGGGCGAAGCATGATTCCAAGAAGGTGCTTGCCGGTCTGATGCTCGCGACGGCGCTTCTTTCTCTGATCATCGATGACCTGGTTCTCGTCATTGTCATGCTGCCTTTTGCGTACAGAATTCTGGACGAAAACAAGACTCCCTGGGGCAATAAGTCAAACCTAGCCAAGGCTCTTGTGCTTGGCATCGCCTTTGCTTCTTATATTGGTGGTTGGATTACTCCCGTTGGTAGCGTTGTCAACATCCTTGCCATGGGTTTTGCCGAGCAGGCATTTGGCATTACCGTGACGTTTGCCAACTGGATGGTCCTCGGCATCATCATGAACATCGTCCTGCTTCCCATTTCTTGGTTTGCCATTGTCAAGATTTTTAAGCCCGAGCCTATTAGCGATGAGGCTATCGAGCGCATCCAGAAGGAGCGTTCCGAGATTTCCGGGTTTGGAAAGGACGAGATTTGGGGCATGCTCGTTATTGTCGTCACGTTGGCCCTGTGGATTGCCGGTTCGTGGTTCCCGCAGCTCGATATGACGGTCATTGGTCTGCTCGCGCTGTTCCTGATGTTCCTGCCGCCGTTCAAGTGCGTTTCCTTCAAGAAGTGGTGTGACGAGAGTCCCTGGTCAGTCGTCATGCTGAACTGGGCTGTTGGTTGTTTTGTTGCCGGCTTCATTGCCACTGGCGCAATGGTTTGGCTTGTCAATACGGCATTCGCTCCGCTTATGGGACTGCCTGTGATCGTTGTCATGATTCTCGTGGCGGTCTTTGCCTGCGTCGTCCATAACATTCTTCCCGCGGGCGCAGCCGTTGCCGGTCTCATTACGATTCCCGTTTGTGGCTTGGTCATTGGCCTCGGTGGTAATGTCACTGCTGCAATTTTCATGTGCGCGGTGTTTTCCTCCGCTGCGTTCCTCCTGCCGCTGGATCTTTGCGTGTACGTTGCATATTCGAACGAGCGCAAGTACTTCTCCCCATTTGACGAGCTCAAGGTTGGTTGGATTCCCAGCATTGCGGCCATTTTGATGGTTTCCATCGTTTTGCCGCTCGTTTGCACTGCCATGGGTCTCGCATAGGGCGAGATATCTGGAAGTAACACTGTTGTTTGTCAGTTCGTAATCAGTGAAAAGACTTCGACCCCTAACGTGTTCCTAGTTGATCATGCTAGGGGTCGAGCGTGTTTAGGAGAAGATCGAAAATGATTACTGACGATTACCTGAGCGCTGTCGACCTGGCGTCAGATATCAGAGACAAGAAGGTCGCCCCTTCAGAAGTTGTCGAAGAGACCATTAATGCCATCAATGAGCGCAACTCATCCATCAACGCCTTTGTCTACACAAACTTTGATGAAGCTCGCGAAAAAGCCAAGGAAGAAGATGAGAAGCTTGCCAACGGCGAGGCAAAGGGAGCGTTCTTTGGCATTCCGACTGCTGCGAAGGACTTCATTCCCGGCATACCAGGATGGCCGGGAACCTCCGGCGGCATCAAGGCGCTCTCCCACATGATCGACGATCATTGGGGAAGCTACACGGGCGCGATGAACGACGAGGGCGCCATCATGGTCGGCAAGACGAACTCGCCATCTCTCGCGTTTCGTGGCACGTGTGACAATAAGATGTTCGGTCCCACGAGCACCCCGTTCAAGCCCGGATACAACTCCGGCGGTTCCTCCGGCGGCTCGGCAGCCGCGGTCGGTGACGGCATCCTGCTCATCGCCGAAGGCACCGATGGAGGCGGATCCATTCGCATTCCGGCCGCCTGGTGTGGTTGTTACGGATTCAAAGCGGGCAACGGCGTCATTGGAGGAGCGCCGAGGCCGAACGCCTACGGCACCTGTCATCCATACTGCTGGGACGGAACAATTTCCCGTTCGGTCAAAGACGCTGCCTACGCCCTGCAGGCGATGGCGGGCTATGATCCCTTCGATCCCAACAGCATCGACTTTGGCGATCGCGATTACATTGCGGCGTTGGAGAAGCCAGTGAAGGGCATGCGCATCGGTTTCACGCCAGACTTCGGCATCTTCCCGGTCGAACCGGAGATCGCCGCCATGTGCGAGGCTGCCGCGGCGAAGTTCGAGGATGCCGGCGCCATCGTCGAGCCCGTGAGCTTCGACTTCAAGCGCTCCGCCTTCGAGCTTGCCGAGGCATGGGACCGCATGATCACCATTTCGGGCGGTCTGGGTACCATAGAGGAAATCAAGGCCGGCGGCATCGACCTCTTGCGCGACCATGCGGACGACCTGCCCGATGAGCTCATCTACTGGGTTGAGGATGCCTACAAGCGCGGGTATGTCGATTTCCACGACGACGAGGTGATCCGTACCGAGGTCTTCGATCAGATCCAGGGGGCGTTCCAGAACTACGACCTCATCGTTTCGCCTACATGCGCGTGTCATCCCGTTAAGAACGACCCGAACTGGAATACTGTTGGGCCCAAGGAAATTTGCGGTGTTAAAACCGAGCCTCTCATTGGTTTTTGCCTCACCTTCTTCTGCAACTTCACAGGCAATCCCGCGGCATCCATCCCGGCCGGTCTCTCGAAGGACGGCTTCCCGGTTGGCCTGCAGCTCATCGGTAACCGTTACGGCGAGCTCGACCTGCTTGCGGCAAGCGCGGCCTACGAGCGCGTCAACCCATGGGCGGCAATCTACGAAGTCACGAAGAGCCGTACGTTTTAGAGATATATCCGGCACGTTCGTCCTCGCCGGCGGATGCGCCTTGTTCGAATGAAAGGACACATGATGTCTGGAAAGACCTCTGACAAATCAGTGATCAAGTGCATCGGTTTCTGCGGTTTTGGAATGGGTGCGAACATCACTGAGGTCGATGTGAAAGACGGGAAGGTTGCTCGCATCAGACCGTTACACTATGACCAGCTCTACAAGCCCGAAGATCTGAACTACTGGAAGATCGAGAAGAACGGGCATGTGCTGGAGCCAGGTATGGCAAGCTGTCCGCCGCCGCTGGCTACTGCATACAAGATGCGTGCCTACTCGAAGAACCGCATCCCGTATCCCCTGAAGCGCGTCGACTGGGATCCGAACGGCGAGCGCAATCCGCAGAACCGTGGTATCTCCAAGTACGAGCGCATCTCCTGGGACGATGCCTGTGACATCATCGCGGCCGAGATCAAGAGGATTCAGGACGAGTGCGGACCGTTCTCCATCTACGCACAGTCCGATGGTCACGGCGAGACCAAGACCGTGCATGCGGCCCATGGCTGCCAGACCAATCTCCTGGCGCTTACGGGTGGCTTTCTGAAGCAGGCTCGTCAGCCAGATAGCTGGGAAGGCTGGTACTGGGGTGCAAAGCATGTCTGGGGCATGGATCCCGTCGGCATGCAGACCATCACCAACAACGTCATCAAAGACATCGCCGAGCACACGGATGCCGTCTTCATGTGGGGCGCCGATCCCGAGACAACTCCGTGGGGCTGGGGTGGCCAGATGTCGAGCCTCATCTCGTATTGGTTCACCGACATCGGCGTCAAGCAGGTTTACGTGTGTCCCGATCTTAACTACGGCGCGGCAATTCATGCCGACAAGTGGATTCCCGTTCTGCCCAATACCGACGTTGCCCTGCAGCTTGCAATTGCCCATGTATGGCTGACCGAGGACACGTACGAAAAGGACTACATTGCCACGCACTCCGTGGGCTTCGACAAGTTCGTCGACTACGTCATGGGTCGCGGCGAAGACGGCATCGAGAAGACGCCGGCCTGGGCGGCCGAGAAGTGCGGCGTGCCCGACTACCGCATCAAGGCGTTGGCTCGCTACTGGGCGAGCAAGAAGGTCTCCGTTGCCCACTGCAACGGCGGCGGCTACATTCGCGCTGCCTTCTCGCACGAGCCCGCTCGCATGGAAATCTACCTGCTGGGCATGCGTGGTGTTGGTCAGCCGGGTGTCAACCAGTTCCAGATGATCGAGTGGCAGCTCATGGACATGCCCACGTGGAACCCGCTGCCCAGCTGCTCGGTGCTCCCGAGTGTCGAGGGTGCCTATCGTGGTGCGACCATGGACCTGTCCGAGCCGTTCATCCCCAAGACGCTCATCCCCAAGGCCATCACCGAAAAGAAGCTCGAATGGCACGGCCATGTCATTGCCGGCATCGCCACCGTCGATCAGTTCATTCCGTTTGAGTGGGAGCCGGAAGAGGGCAAGGGCGTGCGCATGATCTGGTCGGATGCTCCGTGCTGGTCGAATTGCTGGCAAGGCGGCAACGTCTTCCAGGAGGCCATGCGTGATCCCGAGCTCGACTTCATCTTGGTGCAGCACCCCTGGTTCGAGAACGACACCAAGTTTGCCGACATCATCCTGCCCACCAACACGCTGTTCGAGACCGAGGACTTCAATGTCGACGTGCGCAGCGGACAGTGGAATGCCATTGCGTACGAGGGCCAGGCAATCGACCCCATTGGCGATACGCGCAGCGATTACGAGGCCGTATGCTCGGTTGCCAAGGCGCTCGAGAAATTCGGCGGCAATTACGAGAACCTGTACGAGCGCTATACCCAGGGACGCGATGTCATGGGTTGGATCGAGAAGGGCTTCCGCGAGTCCGGTATCGAAGATGGCGAGCACGCCGACTTCGAGCAGTTCAAGGAGGACCGCTTCAAGCTCTTCCCGACGCGCGAGGACTGGGAGGACATGCCGCATGGCCTCATAGGCTTCTACGAAGATCCCGTGGGGCATCCGCTCTCCACGCCGTCCGGGCTGATCGAGTACTACTCCGAATCGCTGGCGCAGGTCTTTCCCGATGACACGGCACGAGGCCCCATCGCGCGCTGGATCGAGGAGCCACTTGACGGCCATGATGACCGCCTTTCCAGCCCGCGTGCGAAGGACTACCCGTTCCTACTCGTCACCAACCATCCGCGTTGGCGCGTGCACGCCAATCATGACGACATCCCCTGGTTCCACGAGCTTTCGACGGGCAAGGTCACGGGTCCCGATGGCTACCTGTACGAGCCGCTGTACGTGAATCCCATCGATGCCGAGAAGCTCGGGCTCGAAGACGGCGACATCGCCGCACTCTATAACGAGCGGGGCACCGTGCTCGGAGGCGTCATCATATCCGAGCGCATCATGCCCGGCTGCGTCTCCCAGGATCATGGCGCTCGCGAGGACGAGATCGAGACTGGCGTTGGCGGCCTGGACCGCGGCGGTGCGAACAATCTGATATGCCCGTCTGCGACGACATCCAAGAACTGCGCCGGTGAGGTGACCAACAGCTACCTCGTTGGCGTGAAGAAAGTCGATGTCATCGAAATGGCCAAGGAGCGTCCGGAGGAGTGGGGCCGCGCATACGATCCCGACTTCGGCCAGATTCCCGATAGCTGGATTGTGGAGGGCTAAGAATGAAAGCATTTGTTATTGATGTTGCCAGGTGCAATGGTTGCATGAATTGCCAGATCGCCTGCAAGGACGAACACTGCGGGACAGATTGGCTGCCCTATGCCGCCGAGCAACCCCTGACCGGACAGTTCTGGTGCAAGGTCGAGGAGAAGGTGCGTGGTAGCGTTCCCAAGACGCGCATCACCTACGTTCCTCACATCGGCGGCCAGAGCGACGCACTCGCCGCAGCGGCAGGTGACGCCGTCGTGGAGCGCCCCGACGGACTCATGTACCTCGATCCCGAAAAGGCAAAGGGACGTAAGGACCTTTGCGAGTTCGAGGACGTGTACTGGAACGAGGCGCTCCAGATTCCGCAGACCTGCACGGGCTGCGCGCATCTTCTTGACGATGGCTGGGAGGTTCCGCGTTGCGTGGACTCCTGCCCCACCAAAGCACTGCGCTTTGGCGATGTCGCGGACCTCGATCTCGAGGGCGCCGAGCAGCTCGTCGAAGGCTCTCGCATTTGGTATCGCAACCTGCCCAAGCGCTTCGTGACCGGTTGCGTCGTCGACTTTGACGCTCGCGAGGTTGTCATCGGTGCCGATGTGAAGCTCGTGAGCGCGAGTGGCAACACGGTTGCCGAGCAGAAGACCGACGAGTTTGGCGACTTCATGTTCGATCAGGTCGATCCTGCCGCCTACCAAATCGTCTATCAGGTTCCCGGTAAGGATGCCAAGACCTATGACGCTGATGCGAGCGAGCTCGACGTGAACATCGGCGACGTGCCCGCAGCGTAAGTTTCGCTGCTATGTTCCATGGAGGGGCACGGAGCGCATCGCTTTGTGCCCCTTTTTGTCGTAACCAGACAAATGCGCAGGCCGTTTGTCTGGTTTTGAGGAGCAGAGGAGATTTCTATGATTAGCGACGAGTACGTAAGCGCGGTCGATTTGGCCGCCGACATCAAGGATATGAAGGTGTCTCCCTCGGAGGTAATCGAGGAGACCATCAAGGCGATTGACGAGCGTAATCCATCCATCAATGCCTTCGTATACACCAATTATGATGAAGCGCGTGCCAAGGCGCGGGAGGAAGACGATAAGCTGACTCGAGGCGAGGCTCATGGTGCTTTCTTTGGCATACCGACCGCCGCGAAGGACTTCATTCCCGGCATACCGGGATGGCCGGGAACGACTGGCGGCGTTAAGGCGCTCTCCCACATGATCGACGACCATTGGGGAAGCTACACGGGCGCGATGAACGACGAGGGTGCCATCATGATCGGCAAGACCAACGCTCCGTCATTCGCGTTTCGCGGAACAACCGACAATAAGATGTTCGGTCCCACGAGCACCCCGTTCAAGCCCGGATACAACTCCGGCGGTTCCTCCGGTGGCTCGGCAGCCGCGGTCGGTGACGGCATCCTGCTCATCGCCGAAGGGTCTGACGGAGGCGGATCCATACGTATCCCATCTGCCTGGTGCGGATGCTATGGTTTCAAACCTGGAAATGGCACGGTGGGCGGAGCACCGAGGCCGAACGCCTACGGCACCTGTCATCCGTACTGTTTCCCGGGCAGCATATCGCGTGGCGTAAAGGATGCCGCGTATGCCCTGCAGGCGATGGCGGGCTACGACCCCTTCGATCCCAACAGCATCGACTTCGGCGATCGCGATTATGTTGCCGCCCTCGACAAACCGATCAACGGCATGCGCGTCGGTTTCACGCCTGACTTCGGCATCTTCCCGGTCGAACCGGAGATCGCCGCCATGTGCGAGGCTGCTGCGGCGAAGTTCGAGGATGCCGGTGCCATCGTCGAGCCCGTGAGCTTCGACTTCAAGCGCTCAGCCTTCGAGCTTGCCGAGTCGTGGTGCCGCATGATTACCATTTCGGGCGGTCTTGGCTCTGTCGAGGAGATCAAGGCGATGGGCATAGATCTTTTGCGTGATCACGCAGACGATCTACCCGACGAGTTCATCTGGTGGGTCGAAGACTCGTATAAACGCGGGTATGTCGATTTCCACGACGACGAGGTGATCCGCACGGAGGTCTTCGACCAGATCCAGGGGGCGTTCCAGGATTATGACCTTATCGTCTCACCGACGACCGCATGTCATCCGGTTAAGAATGATCCTAATCGCAATACCCTGGGTCCCGCAAAGATTTGCGGTGTGAAAAGTGACCCGCTTTGCGGATTTGGACTCACATTCTTCTGCAACTTCACGGGCAATCCCGCGGCATCCATCCCGGCTGGCCTCTCGAAGGAGGGCTTCCCGGTTGGCCTGCAGCTCATAGGCAATCGCTATGGCGAGATCGATCTGCTTGCGGCAAGCGCAGCCTATGAGCGCGTCAATCCGTGGCGTGACATATACGAGGCTACGGAACGGCGAAGCCTAGACATCCCTGCATCTGCGTAAGGTGACTTGCGCCAATTAAATATGGATCGAAACCGAGGAGGGATTGGAGTGTCCAATTCCTCCTTTTGTGTCATGATCGTTACCCATGTGCATTACCCCTCAATACTACCCATTTACTTACGTTATATAAGGCGTTTTACCCCCTTCCATACAGCTTTAACCTTCACTTTGAGATGCCCAGTGGCACGCATGTTGGTTCTGCATCACCTCGCCTAACTTCTGTGGATGCCTTTTGCAATGCGACTGGGAAAAGCGTGATAAGAGAAGGGAAGTATGCTATGTCCGAAACACCATCAATGGCTGGTGTGCCCAATAACACCGTGGACGAAAATGGTGTGCGATGGCGTCGTACTCGTTGCCACTTCTGCCACATGAACTGCAGCATCTATGCCGGTGTCGACACGAAGACCGGCAGGCTCGTGGAGCTCAGGGGCGATGACGCGGAGGGCTCCGTGCTCTGCAACCGCCTGGGCGAGAAGGGCGAGCGCGCAATCAAGTTCCATTATCACCCCAAGCGCATCAATCATCCGCTCAAGCGTGTTGGCGAGCGTGGCGAGGACAAGTGGGAGCAGATCTCCTACGATCAGGCCATCAAGGAAATCGCCGAGAAGCTCCAGGCGCTCATTGACGAATATGGTCCTGAGACGCTCGTCGCCTCCGAAGGCACCTACCGCTCGGACCATCTGTGGGCGCGCAGCCGCTTCACCAACCTCTTGGGCAATCCCGGCAATGTCATCGATCCGGGTACCATCTGCTGGTGCTGGAACTACACGCTCAACATGGCCATGGTCGGATGGCCCGTCGAGTCCATGATGCCGGCATCCCCGCAGCAGTCGCACACGATTGTCAACTGGGGCAAGCGCTGCCAGGAGTCCTATGCACCCCAGGCGCCCCTCTGGCGCGTCATTTCGGGACGCACGACGGTCAACGAGCCCGATCCCGCGCAGCTCATCGTCGTGGATCCCGTCTGCATCACCGAGTCCGGGCAGGCCGACGAGTGGCTGCAGCCCTATCCCAACACCGATTGCCTGGTGTGCCTTGCCTGGGTGCACTACGTCATTCGCGAGAAGCTCTATGACGAGGACTTCCTGAAGTACTGGTCCAACGCCGTGTTCCTCTTCCGCACCGATACGAACAAGCTGCTGCGTGCGAGCGATGTCGAGGAGGGTGGCAAGCACGAGGACTTCGTCGTGTGGGACGGCGAAACGGGCGCACCCCTGTGCTGGTGCTCCGACGAGAATCGCTACTACACTCCCACCGAGGACACCGTCGTGGACGCTCAGCTCTACGGAACCTACACCGTCACGCTCAAGGACGGTTCCACGGTCGAGTGCAAGACCGTCTTCGACGCCATTGCCGATCGCATGCAGGAGTACACGCCCGAGCGTGCCTCCAAGGTTTCCGGCGTGCCCGTCCGCAAGATTGAGGCAGCTGCCCATCTCTACGCTACCAATGGTCCGGCTTGCATCATCTGGGGTCTCGGTGGCGGCGACCAGCATGGCAATAACGCCTCGAGTTTCGGAATCGCCAAGACCATCCTGCGCATCCTGTGCGGCAACATCGATAACCCCGGTGGCGAGTTCGTCGGCATGCCCTGCGATCCCAACGCCGTGGGCAAGGAGAAGACCTATCCGGTGCGTAACGCCGAGTTCGAGCTCTCCGAGCTGCAGGACCCCGCGAACCAGGACAAGTTCATCGGTAACGACCGCTTCCGCGTCATGTCGTGGAAGGGCTTCAAGATGATCGACAAGAACTATCGCAAGATGTTCGGCGTGCCGCGTCCGATGCTGCACCAGATGCTCTGCTCGCCGTCGCTTGTCATGGATGCCATGATCGATGGAGATCCGTATCCCATCAAGGCGATGATCTGCTGGGAATCCAATCCGCTTGCCTGGGCGCCCAACACCAAGAAGATGTACAAGGCCCTCAAGAACCTCGACCTGCTCGTCTCCGTCGAGTACTGGAAGACGCCGACCGCGGCACTGGCCGACTACATCATGCCCGCTTGCGACTGGATGGAGCGTCCGCTGTGCACCACGTCCGAGGACTCCATGGACTTCATTACCGTCGGTGACCGCGGTGTCGAGCCTTACGAGGAGCGCCGCGTGGATTATGACTTCTTCCGTGCGCTGGGTTGCGCCATGGGCCAGGAGAAGGACTGGCCGTGGGAGACCTACGAGCAGGCGATCGAGTACACGGTCGAGCGCGTCCCGGATCTGGATTACGAGAAGGCCGTCAACATGGGCACGTACTTCCCGTATCCCACGGAGTACTACAAGTACGCCAAGCGCCTCGACAATGGCCAGATCATGGGATTCGCGACCAACTCGCGCAAGGCCGAGATCTACGCCTCCGTGCTCGAGGACCTCGACTACGATCCCATCCCCGTCTATCGCGAGCCGGAGTCTCCGCTCGGCAATCCCGAAATGGCCAAGGAGTATCCGTTCCGCATGACGATTTCGGGTCGCGTGAGCCCGCTGTATCACTCCGAGTTCCGCACGCCGGGACATGGCACGCGCACGGTCGAGCCGTATCCCTACACCTGGATGCACTTCAATGATGGACGCAAGCTGCACATCAAGGAAGGCGACTGGATCTGGATCGAGACGCCGATGGGTCGTATCCGCCAGAAGGCACATCTGGGATGGGACATCCCCGAGGGTGTCGTCCAGGTACCGCCGAGCTGGTGGTATCCCGAGCTTCCCGCCGAGGAGCCATGGAGCCAGGGCGTGTTCGACGCAGCCGGCAACGTGCTCGTCGATGACGATCCGGACAAGGCCGACCAGATGACGGCTACTTGGTGCACGCGTGGTCTGCTTTGCAAGATTTATCCTTGCATCGATCCAACTGATGGCACGGATGATGCGATTCCCATCGACCAATACGATGGCAAGCATGACACCGTGTGGGACAAGGCCTATGCGAACCTTTCCAACTGGGAGCTCAAGAAGTAGTTGATTCCCTCCCCATTAGGAGGCGTCCTTTCCCAAGGGCGCCTCCTTTTTGTCTATTGAAAGGAGCGATGATGGGAGCATATGGGCCTCCTCCGGGTTTCTACCAGAATCATCCTCATGTCATGATTAGCGAGGACTATTGCGTGGGATGCATGAACTGCATCAAGGCATGTCCCAGGGATGACGTCTTACGTGCCAAAAAGGAGGACGATAAGTTCAAGGTATGGGTATTAAATCCCGGCAACTGTTCTGGATGTGGAAGGTGCATCAATACGTGCCTGACGCACTGCATAAGTATTATCCTTGCTTGACCACAGACAGGTGTGCGGGATTAGTGAAACCTTTTCTGCTCGAATCTTCTGAAGTACGTTTTCTTAAGCCTCTTCGCGTTTATGAAGAAGTCTTTCTCAGATGAGCTAATTGATTTGTTTATGCTCTTAAGGCGAACGAGCTCTAAAGTACAAGCGAGATCAGCGACTTGGAATAATCTGTACTTACTGGGCTGCACGATGGAGAACTCAACATTAGACATATTTGCACTAAAGATGATCTTTAATGTTCGAGTCACCTCTTTTTGTCCTTTGTCATAGTAGACGACGACTCGATCGTAGCTCTGGAAGAACTCGAGGTTCTCTCGTAGAAACTCACCCATAACCTTGGCAAGACGCTCTGCCAGATCATCCCCAGATCCGAACTTGTTTTTCTCAACTACAAATGTCTGGAATGAGATATCGCAATGGTTGAAGAAGGAGAACAACGTATCAAAAAGTTTTCTTCTATCCTCCATTGAGATGTTAGCGAACTCGGATTCGCGACGTATTAGTGGTGCTGTGTGTATGGCTGTATTCGGATTGAATCCTAGGTATAAAACTTTGTTTTCGATTAATTTAGTTTCATCGTCTATTGCAGATGACTGATCGTGAAATACAAGAGCAACAATGTAATAAGGACAACGGTGGTCATATGGACCGAAGTCGCCGGATTCGTCGCAGAATATGCTTAGCTCTCGCACGATATCCTTTCTGTAGATATAAAAATGGCGGGGAAATGCTCCCCGCCTAAGGGTGGACCCGCTATTTGCGTGCCCAGAGTAGAATCTTTATACCATCCTGTTAGGGATTTCGCAATGTAAATACGACAGATGTTTACTCTTCATTGTAAAGCTACCAGCTAGTCGTTCAATTACCTTCAGCCTGAACGATGAACATGGAGTACCCGTTATTGATAACCGTTCCAGAATAGTCACCGATTTCATTTACCAGCAACTTGCTAGATGAACTCGAATGACATAGTGAAACGCGTCAATGGAATGGTTGTTTCCATCGGGAATTTCGTCAATCCAGTTGCCGTTGCGCAGACTCCATCAAGGTGAACTCGGCGAAGGTGGGCGAATACAAAGCACGAATAGGCAATTTGAAGCCCCCTATCATTTAGATAGGGGGCTTCGTTAATCTTGAAGAGCTTGTGCTAGGAGATTACTGCAGCGAGATAACCGCTAAAGAAAACCCATAGGCTACATAGCCTCATCGTGCGAGAGCTCAATGGCCTCTTCGATCTGCGGGTCCACTTCTTTGCCCTCGGCTTCCCTCAGGGATTTGATTGCCTTCTTGTCTGAGGTAACGCAGAAGAGAACGATGAGCGCGGCAACGACAGCCACGGGGCCTAGGACAAACACGGCGTTGCCATTCCATCCAAGTGCCTGTACGGACTGGCTTGCGACGACACCGAAAACCTGTGCAACGCAAGTGGTGAAGGCCATCGTTGCCAGTGCATAGTCTGTCTTCTTCGGGTCGGGACACAGCACGGGAACTATGGAGCGAGTGGCCATCGGAAGGACGCTGCCGCACATGCCGATAATAACCATGGTGATCCAGGGGCTGACCATGTCATTGGGATCATCCGTAAAGCCCACGGTAAACATCACGGCCGCAACCACGAGGTAGGCGATGACAGCGAAGGACTTACGTGCCTGCAGCTTGTCCGATAGGATTCCGGCAAAAGTACCCAATGCAATCGTTATCAACGCCAAAACCGTCGGGAGCAAGGATGCGTCAAAGACAGACAGTCCCTTCACCTCTTGCAAGAAGGTGGGATAAAGGCCGTTGATGTTGGATAGATAGACGAAGCACCAGCCAGTGAATGCGACCTGCATCATGATGGCTGCAAAGAAATGGTTCTTGACCGGCTTGCGTTTCTTCGTAGCATCGCCGTCGACAATCTCGTTTTCGGGCACGGCGGACATTTTCATGAAAATGAGGAGTCCGATTGTTGCGAGGATCTCCGCGATGGCGCAAGCCCACCAGGCCGAATGCCATCCAAATGCTTCGTACATAAGGGGAGTGATGACAAACGAGCATACGCTGCCCACGGGCATCCACAAAGACCAGACACCCATGACCAAGCCTAGCTTGTTCGTCGGGAAAAGACGGGGCAGCAGATTTGGTCCCTGCACCGAGAATAGACCGTAAGCCACACCTTCTATCGCGCGTGAAATCATGAAGATTTCTGCTGTCGGCGCTATGCAGCCGAGCAAGGTACCAACAATGGAGATTACGGCTGCAATCATGACCGACGCCTTCAGGCCGATGGTGCGCATGATCCATGCTGCCGGGTATGCAAGGATTAATCCAGCAATCGAGAAGCTGGTCATTACCATGCCGATGTCTCCTGCCGGAATGCTCAGGTCAGCAGCGATTTGCGGAAGCACCGACGATGCCTTGAACAAGCTGAACGAGCACATGAAGCCGAAGAAGAACAATGCCCAGAAGCAGATCCATCGTTCTTTGTCCATGAGCTGTCGGTCAAGCAAGCCATAGTTTTTTATGGTTGGATTTACACTCATAATAACCCTCTCTTTTGATGAGTCGTCCTTTCCGATGTTTTCGATGTTCAGAAAGTCCCTCCTCGTGTTTTGCGCAGGAGATAAACCCCAGACCGACGGTGTTAATCTCATGCGCATGCCGGCCTAAACCTCGCCATAGTTCCATTCAGCGGAACATATAGAGACTAAAGAGCGCGCCGGCTGATGAGCAGACTCTTTTCGTGGAAACTTAAGAGGTAATGGACGTGGATTAGCCGAAGGCTACTGTTTTCGTATGAGGGTTATATTTCGGGTGATTCGGAGGCGCTTTTCCGAAAGGCGGAAGCGCGATTCGAGAGTTCGGAAGACGCGCATGAAAGACAGGATTAGAAATAGTCCTTTCGGCTAATCTGTTTATATCACCCTAAAAATTACACCGGATAAGGTGTTTGTACCCATTCACGAACCCTGTAATTTATGTTTTGCGATTCTGGCATCCCCCCGCGGTGGAATCGTCGTTACCTTTATAAGCGCTGAGTTCCCCCACTCAGCGCGCATAGTTGGCACCGGTCTGTTCTGGGATCTCGCGCATTGAGCGATTGATTTTTCCCGCTCGGTCTAGAATGCATGAGAATCAGGCTCTTGCCAGCTCCTCTCCCTCCTCGATAAGGCGCCCAGGCTCTGCCCGGCGCCTTATCGTCTTATGGACAGTAAAAGAGAGGCAATGGAAAATGCGGAAGATGAGTTGGTCCCGGTGATAGTATCATCAGGACATTCAAGTGGGACTGATAGGTTTTTAAGGAATATGGCCATGAGTGAATTCCGCCTAAACAATCATCAGATAGTGCCTGCCAAGCTCGAAATTCCCTCGCCTCCTCCGGCTTTTATGAGACGCCCGGACGTCATGGACCATATATGTCGCCTCCTCGATCAGAAGGTGACCTTCATCGTGGCGCCATTGGGTTGTGGGAAAACCTGCGCGCTGGTCGAATGCGCAATGGCGTTGACGAGTCCAGGTGAAAACGGATGTGAGGCGGCACCTCGTGTTGGATGGCTCTCTGTAGATGAAAGAGATGGCGATCCCGAGCATTTCTGGAGCCATGTCTTTGCAGCATTATCCATTGCAGAGAATGACAGCAGCATCTTGGAGAACACCCTGCCGCTTCTTCAGGGTCATATCGACTTCGATTGCATTGATAGACTTGCAGCGTCGTTATTCGAATCCCAAAAGTTTGCGAATACTATCCTGATGCTTGATGGGATTGACCTCGCGCAGAACGAGGAAATCGACGAACAGCTGGTTCGTTTCATCACGTATTCACCCCGAGGGCTGCGCTTTTTGATTTCAGCCAGGAAGCTGTCTCAGAAGTTGGAGCATGGGGCATACAATCAGGGACAACTGCAACTGGGATATCATGATTTGTTTTTCTCGATGTCCGAAACGAAAAACGCCCTCGAAGCCGTTACCAATTCATATGTGATGGGGGGGGGGGCTTCGCAAGATAGCTCTCCTCTCCTGAGCGAGAGCACGGTGCATACCATATGGGACCTTTGCGAAGGCTGGCCGCAGGGAATAGTCCTTGCCATCCAAACCCTTGCCACGTGCATTCAAAGAGGGGCCGAATTCAAATTCACCGGTTTGAGCAGCTCCGTAAGACGCTATTTCTCATCTAACGTTTCGGGTTCCGTAAGTCCCGAGCTCATCGGCGTATATAAGGTGCTCTCCGTGTTCGAGCGCTTCAACGAGTCGCTTTTCCAGGTTGTTTTCGAGGATCAGGAAGCGGCAAGAGACAATTTTAGAGAGATCGTCACAAACGGAGATGTCCTAGTCGTTTCATGTGATGATGAGGACGAGTGGTACCGATTCAATCCATTGTTCGCGGATTGGATCAGGAGAAATCTACAGCCCAGTGATAAACACGGCATTCGCAGGGCCTGCCTTGCTGCAAGCGAGTGGTTCAATGGCAAGGGTTACACGGAAGAAGCCGCTAAATACGTATTGATGTATGTCGATTTCAAGTATGTCAGCAACGTGGTCGAGTCGACAAGCGGCTTGAAGTGTGGAATAGGCGATACCGATGCGTTCGTCTGGATTAATCAAATCCCTTCCTCCCGCTTCCCAAAATCACCCTTGATGAGCTTGTTGTCGGCATGGGCGTACAACGCTGTCGGACATGTGAAGGATGCAGAGGAATGGCTGGAATTCTTCAAAGGAGCCGCTGCGTCAAGTCCGAAGGTATCTGAAGAGGACACTGCCATCGCTGTCAAGCTATTGGAAGCCAAGCACATGGCAATGGCGGGAGACGGACAACTTGCACTCAAGATGAACGAGGAACTTCTTTTATCGGTACGTTCGACCGAGCATTCTCTTTCCAGCTTGCTCTATCAATCTATCGGAGAGGCAAACGCGCGATTGGGAAGGCTGAGAGTCGCCGAGGAGATGTTCCTGCAGGCGCAGGCATCGGCCAGCGTGGATAACACGGAACACCATCTGTATTTCAACATGTTCTCTTACGCCAAGGTGCGTTTCGATCTTGGGGATTTTGATGAGTGCGAGGCAACATGCAGGAAACTGATAGAAGCCTGCCCTCGGGAGCTCGTGTTCTATAACGGAGGGTTCGCGCTTCTCGCTCTGATACACATCGAGCGCGACCTTGTCGATGAGGCGTCTTTGGATATAAGGGGCGCCTTGGAGGGCGCTACTCCGTACAGAAACGTGAACATGTACCTTCTGTCAAAGGTGGCAGAGTCGACGTTGCTCGCAGCTAAGGGAAATCTTACGGGCGCGTATGAGGTCATCTCCGAGAGCGTAATATATGGTGAGCGGACCATCGTGCCGTTGAACTATCTTCTTACGGCGTATTTCAAGCAAAGTGAGCTTGCCGCCAAAAGGGGAAGCGAACGGGATCTTCAGGTTATCGAGCGAAAATTCAAGCTGCGCGATGCGCACGATAACAACCACAGGACCATGTTTCAGATGGTCGAAGGGAAACGCCTGCAGCAGCAGGGTGACCTGGAAGCAGCTGCAATAGCCTATTCTGCTGCCGTTGAGAGCGCGAAAAATGCCGGCGCGGCGTTTCTGGAAGCCAAAGCCATATCGTTCTTGCTGGCTTGTGGAGACAAGGGGAGTGCGCCGCATAGAGCGGCATTGCTGACTCGTCTCATCCATCTTGCGGATTCTCGTGGCTTCGTTCGCGTTTTGCTGAATGCCGGGGCACCCATGAGGGACATACTCAGGAAATACTCCTCCTCATCACACGCAAATGCGCATACGCGCCAATTCGTGAAGGGCATATTGGTGAAGTTCGAGCAGGAGATGCATAGTTTCCAGAATATTCAGGACATGCAGAATGCGAGCATAGAAAAGCTCGAATACCTGACCTCGAGAGAGCGTGAGGTTCTCGCTCTGCTGAATATGGGGATGTCGAGAAAGGAGATTGCCGACACGTTGAGCGTTAGCCTGAATACGGCCAAGAAGCATCTTTCGAACATATATGCCAAGCTTGGTGTTCGAAACAGGAATCAAGCGCTGGACTCGATATCCGCAGTCGCGGCTCCAGAGACGTCAAAAGAGGTCGAATGAGGCAGACACGATGCTTCTCAAGCATCGTGCACTGATGGGGATGCTGGGGTTTGGGATGCCAATGTGGGGAGCTTGACGTGAGTGTGGGTGACACTGCCCGCTCATGGTCGCAAGTTTGCACGACTCGTTCCGTTTTCCAGCTGGAAATGCTCCTTGTGATGCGGGAAAATACATAGATACGCGCAAAGTCCGTGCGCTGTAGGCCATAAGGAGGTTCCCTTGTCTGATTATGTCTTGAGCTGCGAGTCGACGGTTGACCTGACGCCCGAGAAGATCCAGGAGCTTGGTCTCGAATGCATCTTCTTCCACTTCTACATCGATGGCGTTGAATATGCAGATGACCTGGGACAGACGATTCCCTTCGACAAGTTTTACCAGGCGATGAAAGATGGTGCCGAGACCAAGACGGCGGCCATTGGCACGGGCGAGTATGAGAAGTTTTTCCGTGGCTTCTTCGAGCAGGGCAAAGACGTGCTGCATGTCTCGCTCTCCTCGGGTATCTCGGGCACGGTCGAGTCCGCTCGCATCGCTGCCGAGTCGCTTGCGGACGAGTTTCCCGATCGCAAGATTTACATCATCGACTCCCTTGCCGCGTCGAGTGGTTATGGCCTGCTTATGCAGGCGCTTTCCGAGAAACGAGCCGAAGGCATGAGCCTCGACGAGCTGAGCGAGTGGGCCGAGGCCCACAAGCTCCATGATTGGCACTGGTTCTTCTCCACGGATCTCACCTTCTATATCAAGGGCGGTCGCGTGAAGCCGTTGAGCGGCTTTGTGGGCTCGATGCTCGGCATTTGCCCGCTCCTCAACATGGATTCGCTCGGGCGCCTCATTCCGCGCGAGAAGATCCGCTCGAAGAAGAAGGTCATCAAGCGCATCGTCGAGAAGATGGAGCAGACCGCCGACAAGGGCCTCGATTATGACGGCCCCGTCTTCATCAGCGAAAGCGATTGCATGGAGGACGCGCGTGCGGTGGCGGATCTCGTCGAGGAGCGTTTCCCCAAAATGCGTGGCAAGGTCGAGATCTACAGCATCGGCACGACCATCGGTAGCCATACGGGACCGGGCACGGTCGCCCTCTTCTTCTGGGGCCACGAGCGGGGCCTATAGCGCATGGCATACCTCCTCGGCTGCGAGAACATCCAGCTCGAATACCCTACGGCGCGGATCTTCGACTCCCTGACGCTTGGCGTCAACTCGGGTGACCGCATCGGCATCGTCGGACGCAATGGCGATGGCAAGTCCACGTTGCTCAAGCTTCTGGCAGGCGAAGCCTCGCCCGATGACGGCCGTGTCGTGCGCACGGGCAACGTCACGGTTGGCATGCTCGCGCAAAAGGACGCGCTCGATGACGACGACGCCGTAGGACATGCCATCGTTGGCGATCGTCCCGAATACGAATGGGCGGGAGACGCACGTGTCCGCTCGATTCTCGCGCATCTCGTGAACGATCTCGATTGGAATGCGAAGATCGGCACGCTGTCGGGTGGGCAGCGCCGTCGCGTCGACCTGGCCCGCGTTCTCATCGGGGATTACGATGTGCTCATGATGGACGAGCCCACCAACCACCTGGACATCGAGGGCATCCACTGGCTGGCCGAACATCTCAAGACACGCTGGCGCGATAACGAGGGAGCGTTGCTTCTCGTCACGCACGATCGCTGGTTTCTCGATGAGGTCTGCCTCAACATGTGGGAGGTGCACGATTGCATCGTCACGCCCTTCGAGGGCGGCTATTCCGCGTACATCATGCAGCGCGTGGAGCGACAGCGTCAGGCGCGTGTCGCCGAAGCCAAGCGCAAGAACATCCTGAGACGCGAGCTTGCCTGGCTCGCTCGTGGCGCACCGGCACGCTCCACCAAGCCACGCTTTCGCGTCGAGGCAGCCGAAGCGCTCATCGCCGATGAGCCGCCGCTGCGCAAAAAGGTGGAGCTGCGTCGCACGGACATGTCGCGCCTGGGCAAGAAGGTCATCCATGTGCGCGACGCAAGCGTCGAGCTTGGCGGCAAGGAGATTATCAAACCACTCGAGTGGAACATCGGGGCAGGGGAGCGCATTGCGATTCTTGGTGCCAACGGCGCAGGAAAGACGACCCTGCTCAAGCTGCTCGAGGGCAAGATTCATCCCAATCGCGGTCGTGTCGAGATTGGCCAGACGGTGAAGTTCGCCGTGCTCACGCAGCAATTGAGCGAGCTTGACGAGCTTGGCGATGATCGCGTACGCGAAGTATGCAACCGCCACAAGATTTACGTCGAGATGGCTGACGGCAAGACCATGTCTCCCATGCAGCTGCTCGAGGAGCTGGGCTTCGAGGCAGACCAGCTCAGCTGCCCGGTGCGCGACCTGTCCGGCGGGCAGAAGCGCCGCCTGCAGCTCATGCTCATCCTGCTTGACCGCCCCAATGTGCTCATACTCGACGAGCCGGGTAACGACCTCGATACCGACATGCTCGCCCAGCTCGAGACCCTGCTTGATTCGTGGCCCGGCACGCTGCTCATCGTGAGCCATGACCGCTATCTGGTCGAGCGCGTCACCGATGACCAGTACGCCCTCATCGATGGCGAGCTCATCCATATGCCACGCGGCGTTGACGGGTATTTGGAGGAGATCGAGCGCAGGGAGCAGGCGAGCCAGGCAGCGGCACCCGCACCGTCCGCCTCTGCCGGCAGCGGCAAAGCGGCGCCCGTGCAGCGCGAGTTGCGCGAGCTGCGCAAGAAGCGCACCTCGACCGAGCGCAAGATGGGTAGCGTTCGCAGCAAGCTCGAGCGCGCCCGCGAGGAGCTGCTCGAGATGGATGGGACGGATTACATCGTCCTTGGCGAACAGCAGGCCAAGATTTCGCAGCTTGAATCCGAGCTTTCGGCGCTTGAGGACGCATGGCTCGACTACTCCGAGCAGCTGGGTGAATAGTCCTTCCATCAGCCGCTTCTGTGGACATTTTGCAACTTTAATAGGTTCCGTTTGGGATAAGTGCTAGGATACGGAGCCAAACATGCCCGGCATGGCTTTTCGCATGCGGGCTCGAACGTGTTCCCGATCAAACGAGGGGTTTATGGGAGAGGACCGCCGATCCAACCGGAACCGCGCCAACGGCAATAGAAACAGGTATGGCGCACGTGACAGTCGTCGCCCCGGGACAGGCAGAAGACCTCAACCTGGCGCTCAGCGAAGCGCTCGATACAGCGCCCAGCCGGGCAGTTCTCGTCATGCATCGCAAGAGCCCGTTCACGGTGACCCCCGCGAGGGGTCTCGCTCGAGGGCGCAGCACTCCAGCACACGTTCCAGCAGTCGCCAGGGTTCGCAGGCAGGCGTCCGCCGTTCACGGCATGCCTCCGCATCTGCGTACTCAAACGCGCATCGGCACGTGAGCGCGCAGAGCCAAGCGGATCAGGCGCGCGTGCAAGGTCATGCTGATGCGAGGCGACGTGGTCGCACGCAGGCGGTAGGTGCCACGGCGGATTATGCTCCCACCAAGTACGTGGGACGCAAGCGCGGCATGTCGCGGGGCAAGAAGATCGCCCTCGGCATTGTCATCGCGCTCGCCGTCATCCTCGCGTGTGGAGGCATTGCCGTCGGGCTGTGGTACAACAACATCGCCAACAACATCAAGGGCAACCAGGACATCACCAACCTCGCCGCTCCCGCGGCGGACGAGCCATACTACGTCCTCCTCATGGGCAGCGACGCCCGCGAGGGGTGGGAGCCTGTAGATGAGTACAACGATGGCGAGCGTTCGGATTCGATCATGGTTGCTCGTGTCGACGAGAAGGCGCAGAAGGTCAGCATCCTCTCCATACCCCGAGACCTGCGCGTCAAGATCGACGGCCATGGCTACGGCAAAATCAACTCCGTCATCGAGTACGGTGGCTATAACCTGCTCGTGAGTACGCTCAACAAGATGCTCGACATCAAAATCAACTATTACGCGATCGTCTATTTCCAGGGCTTCCTCGACTTGGTTGATACGCTCGGGGGCGTCACCGTCGAAGTTCCCGAGGGAACGGCTGACTACAACATGGACGAGAGCGAACCGGACATCATCCTTCCCGCGGGCGATGCGGTTCGTCTCAACGGCGAGCAGGCGCTCGTGCTCGCACGCTGCCGTCACGGATGGCCCATCGACCAAGGTGCCTACGCGATGGGCGATTATCAGCGCACGCTCAACCAGCGCAATCTCATCAAGGCCATTGCCAAGGAGGTACTCGCCCAGGACATCACCAGGATGCCCGCCCTCATCGAGAGCCTCTCCAAATGCGTCGAGACGAACATGAGCGTCGACAGGATCATCTCGCTTGCCATGAACATGAAGGGCATGGATGTCGAGTCAATGGAATCCGCCCAGCTGCCCATTGGCGCCTCTACCATCAATGGCGATTGGCAGGCGGTCATGTACCAGGATGTCTTCGCGGTGATGGACCAGAACTTCAAGGAGGGCAAGTCCCTGTTCGAGAATCTCGACAACTTCAATTCCGAGTTCAACGACGATAACGTGAACAGCAATTACGTCGATGGTCCCGTGTACGCGTACACCTCGTACTCGGCGCTTCACGGAAGTCCCTATACCGAGGGCTACACACCGCCCGCTTCGGCAAAGGTCACGCTTCAGGACAGCTCAAGCGGTGGATCGAAGTCGTCCTCGTCTTCGAGCTCGTCATCCAAGAAGTCGTCGAATAGCTAGCCATGCGAGAAACGGGACAGCCAGACAATCGTCGCCGGGCAACCCATCGGTAACGGTTCATTGTCCATCTTGGTAGTCGCAGGATAAATGGGGCAATATAGTCGCCATGTTTTCAATTGCGGGTGCACGCAAGCCGCACGATGAAGGGACCATTTCATGTCCGATACCACGACCGGCAACTCGAATAGGCGCTGCAGCTTCTGCGGCAAGACCGAAGAGGAAGCCGGCGGCGCGCTTGTGACGCTGCCTCCCAATACGCCCGTATGCCCCGCCTGCCTCGAGCGCGAGGTCAACAAGATGTCGCAGCTCTTTGGGTTTACCATGCCGGGACAGAACACCGATGACAACAAGCCCACGCGCACGACTACCGACGAGCAGGGCAACCAGATCGAGGAAGTCGACGGCGAGCCCGTCGATGGCGAGAACTCCAACGACAATGCCAACAATGGCCCCTTTGGCGGTTGGAGCCCCATTGGCTTTTTCACGGGCAGCGGCAGCGGCAGCCCCTTTGGCATGGGCGCGCCCGTGCAGCAGCCCAAGCGCAAGGAGGGCGAGCCCATCATGGCACCCGTCCCCAAGCCGCACGAGCTCAAGGCCCAGATCGACGAGTACGTCGTCGGACAGGAGCTCGCGAAGAAGATCGTGGCCGTGTCGACATACAACCACTACAAGCGCTATGACGCGACGCAAAAGAGCGATGTTCAGATCGACAAGAGCAACATCCTCATGCTCGGCCCCACGGGCACGGGCAAGACCTACATCATCAAGACGCTCGCCAATCTGCTCGATGTGCCGCTGGCCATCGCGGATGCGACCACGCTTACCCAGGCCGGTTACGTCGGCGATGACATCGAGAGCATCATCACCAAGCTCATCACCGCGGCCGAGGGCGATATCGAGCGTGCCGAGCATGGCATCGTCTACATTGACGAGATCGACAAGATCGCCAAGCGCAATGGCGGTCCAGAGGGCACGGGCGGTGGTCGTGATATCGGCGGCGAATCCGTCCAGCAGGGCCTGCTCAAGGTGCTTGAGGGCACGACGATGGAGGTGCCGCTTTCGGGTGGCATGAAGACGCCCTTCTCGCAGAACGCCACCATCGACACGAGCAATATCCTCTTCATCTGCGGTGGCGCCTTCCCCGGTCTGGACGACATCATCAAGAAGCGCCTCAACAAGAGCGCGGGCGTGGGCTTTGGCTCCGCCGTGCGCGAGAACTACGACGAGGACCGTGACATTCTCAAGAGCGTCAAGGTCGAAGACCTCAAGGAGTACGGTCTCATTCCGGAGTTCCTCGGTCGTCTGCCCATCCTGTGCACGATGGAGGCTCTCGACGAGCAGATGCTCTTCGATATTCTCGTCAAGCCGCATGATGCCATCATCAAGCAATATCAGGCTCTCATGGCCTTCGATGATGTTGAGCTCGAGTTTGACGAATCTGCCCTGCACGAGATTGCCCGCCTGGCTCTCGAGCAGGATACGGGTGCACGTGCCCTGCGTGCCATCATCGAGCGCTTCATGCTTGACATCATGTATGAGGTTCCCAAGGATGACACGATCGGCTCGGTGGTCATCACCGGCGATTACATCAGGGGCGAGGGTGCCCCGATCATTCGCCCACGCGGCCAGCAGGCACTACCCGATACGTCGGACAGTCTGCTCCCCGAGGCCGAAACGGTGGCTTAATCACGATAACTGGCGCGTGCTGGCTATTCTTCGATGAGCCCTAGCTTCACGCAGGCGTTCCAGATGCCGTTCTCGTCCACGCTGCTCGTCACGAGGTCGGCACGCTCCTTGAGCTCGGGTACGGCGTTGCCCATGGCGACGCTTGTCCATTCGGGACGAAACATGTCGACGTCGTTCGTACCGTCTCCAAAGACAATGACGTCTTCGATGGGTGCATCGAGCAACTTCATCATCTTTCGTATGCCGCGCGATTTGTCCGTTGGTTCGATGTAGATAAGCTCATCGGAATAGCGCGCCCAGGTCACGCCCGTAAAGTCGATGGCTTGCTCCTCGCCTCTCTTGCAAGGGACGAAGATCTTGTAGATGGGGTCAACCGTATCGATATCGAGTGCAGGATCGACGACGGGCGTGTAGTAGAGATGCGTGACGAGGCTCGCGTAGCGCTCGTCACGGGTCAAGCAGGTGCGCGCGTTCTCGCAGTTGACGGCCCAGGCCCACCCTTCATCATCGAGACGATGGGCGAAAGCCCGTGAGGGCTCGAGTGGCATGCCCTCGATGGAGATGAGCTTGCCATCGATGGTGACGGAGTTGCCGCCGTCGGCGACCATGGTATCGATGCCGCAAGGGGCAAGCACTTCAAGCGCATCCGATTGCAGGCGCCCTGTTGCGAGCGCGACGAAATGGCCGTTTTCGCGCAGCTTGTCGAGCGCGGCATGTGCGGAAGCGGGTACGGCGTCAAGCGAACGCGAGCGCAGAGTCCCGTCGTAATCGAAAAAGCAATATCTGCGTCGCATGACGTTCCTCCTCGTGGGGTCATTCGTATTTTCCGAAGACGCCACACTCCTGTCAATCTGCTAGAATGTCATGCGCTGCGCCGTGGACCGTTAGCTCAGTTGGTAGAGCAGGGGACTTTTAATCCCAAGGTCTAGGGTTCGAACCCCTAACGGTCCACCATCAAAGCGCAGGTCATCCTAAACATTGCGTGAAGCGCGGGTCGGGTGCGAAAGCAAGCTCGTAATCGCCCGTCGGCTTCGCATGTACCTTCCGTTTAGTGTTATCGTAGGATGCATGTAAAAGGGGATGATTATTCATATGGGTCTAACCAGAAAACAATGGATGATGCTTGTCGTCATCGTAATCGGCACGTTCGTCACCATTCTCAACCAGACGCTTGTCACGCCGGCGCTTCCCGCCATCATGGCCGAGATGTCCATCGATGCGGCGACAGGCCAATGGCTTACCACGGGTTTCACGCTCGTGAACGCCATCATGATTCCCATTACCGCCTACCTTCAGGATCGCTTCTCGGTGCGTCGTCTATTCCTCTTCTCCATGAGCGTCTTTGCCGTCGGCTCCTTGCTTTGTGGATGGGGACCCACCTTCGACGTTCTCCTGGCCGGGCGTCTCGTTCAGGCTGTAGGTGCGGGCATACTCATGCCCATGTCCATGACCGTCCTGCTCGTCATGTTTCCCGTCGACCGCAGGGGCTCGGCCATGGGCGTCTTCGGCCTCATCATCGCCTTCGCCCCGGCAATCGGTCCCACGGTTTCGGGCATCATGGTCGATACGGTCAATTGGCATGTCATGTTCTACGTCGTTGCGGCACTTGTCGCCGTTGTCGTTGTGGCAGCTGCCTTTCTCATCGAGCAGCGTAGCCCCAAGACCAAAGGCGATGCGGCGCTCGATCCGCTTTCCGTCGTGCTCTCCACGCTCGGCTTTGGCGGCCTGCTCTATGGATTCAGCGTCTTTGGCTCCAACGGCATCGATCTTGTGAGCGGTATCACCATTCTCGTTGGTTGCGCGTGCATCGTCTGGTTCTTCTTCAGGCAGATGCATCTCGAGACACCGATGCTGCGCGTGCGCATACTCTTCAACCGCAACTTCCTCATCGCGACCATCATCGGCATGCTCGTTCAGGCGTCCCTGCTCGTGGCGCCCGTGCTCATGCCCATTTACGTGCAGGACCTTCTGGGCTATTCCGCAACGGTGTCTGGCCTTGTCATCATGCCCGGCGCCATCATCATGGGCATCATGAATCCCATCGCAGGACGCATCTTCGATAAGCACGGTGCACGCGCCATGGGCATCATCGGCATGCTCCTGCTCGCGGCAACCACGCTGGGATTCGTCTTTGTCGGAACGAACACGTCAATCGCCGTCATCACGATTCTGTTCGCCGTGCGCATGTTCTCGATGGCGCTCGTGAACATGCCCATCACCACCTGGGGCATGAACGCGCTCGACACCAAGTTCATGAATCACGGCACGTCCATCAACAATACGCTGCGCCAGGTTGCGGGCTCGCTTGGCACGGCGCTCGTCGTCTCGATCTACACGGTGGCCCAGATACAGATCGGTGGCCCCAATCCGCCGGTCGAGGCATCCATGACGGCGTTCAACATCGCGTTCATGATTTGCACGGCGCTCGTACTCATCGGTGCAGTCCTCACCATCATCTTCGTCAAGGGCAAGCCTGGCACGATCGAGGCGACGGGCGCCGAAGGCGAAACCGTGCACGAGCGTGGCGTCGCTGGCGAGAACAAGACCTTGCTCGAACGCATCATGAAGCGCGACGTGTACGTGCTGCATAGCGATGATACGGTGCAGGCGGCCATGCAGCTCTTCATCAACGAAGGAATCAGCGCCTGTCCCATCGTCGATCGTGACGACAGGCCCGTTGGTTTCATTTCCGATGGCGACATACTCAAGAACCTTGCGCGCAATTCCAGTTCCTTCATGGATCCGGTGGCGCTCATCGCCATGACGGCGCAGGACAAGCGCGGTTACGACGAGAAGCTCGAGGAGCTTATGGAGAAACCCGTCGCCTCCATCGGCACGCGCAACTTCCTGAGCGTCAACGTGCATGAGAGCATCGACGAGGTATGCCGTGTGCTGGCCGACAACCATCTCAAAAAGGTGCCGGTCATGGAGGACGGCAAGATTTGCGGCATCATCAATCGCAGCGATATCACCCGCTATTCGATGGAGGCGTATCTCGAGGGTCGTCCCGAGGATGCAGTTTATTGCGAAGCCGAAGGCGACGGAACCAAGTGCGAATGCGAGCCCGAACACGTATCATAGGGCAGTACACGTACGTCGATCGCGAGGAAGATGGCTAAGACGGTCACGATAGAGGCAAACGCAAGTGACGCGACGCTCGTCGTCGACTTCGACGTGTTCTCGTACATGCTCGACATCGGCGAGGCGATGCTTACGTCCGGTGCCGACGTCCACACCGTCGAGCACACGCTTGCGCGCATGGGAAGGGCCTACGGCGCCTATAAGATGAACGTGCTCGTCATCACGGCCGTCATCATCGTGACCATCACGTTGCCGGGTGATGTCGAGAAGACGATGTCCCGACGCATCGCCAATGAGGGTTCGACCGATTTCGATCGGCTGGAGGCCCTGAGCAAGTTGTGCGAGGAGTGCTGTCAGACGCCCTTGCCGGCCCAGGAGCTTCGCAGGAGGCTCGATCGCATCAAGGGAAAGTCCTTTCCAAAGCTGTCGTTATATCTGGGTGGTGCGCTTTCGGCCGGTGGGTTTGCCATCTTCTTTGGTGGCACCATTCTCGATGGCATCATGTCGGCCCTCATCGCGTTGTTCGTGTGCGCTGCGCTCAAATACTTCCGTCCCATCACGCCCAATACGATTGTCTTCAATTTCGCGACTTCGCTCGTCACCGGCCTGATCATCTGCCTTGTCGCCAGGTTCGTCTCGCACATGTCCATCGACATGGCGATCATCGGCGTGATCATGCTCTTGATTCCCGGCGTCGCCATTACAAACGCGACACGCGACATGCTATCGGGCGACACCATATCCGGTGTCATGCGTTTCATCGAGAGCCTGCTTTGGGCCACGTCCCTTGCGCTCGGCTTCATGGCCGCGCTTTGGATAGCGTCGTTGATATAGGAGTGGCGGATGGATTACCCCTTTCCCATAATGCTTCTCGTCACGCTCGTCGCGTCGCTTGGCTTCGCGCTGTTCTTCAACGTGAACAAGCGGCGTATCATTCCCGCGACTCTTGGCGGCGTGTTCACGTGGGCGATCTACTACGTGCTCTCCCTGCATATCAGCGGCGTCTTCATTCCCGTCGTGATCGCGAGCATCTTTGCGGCCGTATTTGCCGAGACGATGTCGCGCATCACCCACACGCCCGTGACCGGTTTCTTCATCATCTCGGTCATCCCGCTCATTCCCGGACGCGCCTTGTATTACACGATGTATAACGCGGTGAGTGGGAATCTATCCGCATGCGGGGAGTTCGGCGTCATGACCATGCTGTATGCGGGAGGCATAGCCGTTGGCATCTGCGTTGTCACCGCCGTGGTGCAGACCTGGGACGTATGGGCTGCCGATAAGGCCAAGCGCCTCGCGAGGATGGTGAGGAAGCAGGCGCGCCGCAAGGCCTGAGAGCCTATAATGGGCGCTGCAAGTCATGCGATTGCCCATGTCTTCGTGTAGGGAGCCGCCATGCGCTATACCAAGCCGCAACACCAGACGCCGTCGGTCATGAACTGTCCCATGTTGCAAATCGTCACGGGCTGCACGCATAACAAATGCCATTTCTGCGATATTTTCCGCGATGTCGAGTTTCACGTGTCTCCGCGCGAGGAGATCGTCGAAGATCTCGAAGAGCTTGCAAAGACCATACGCCCCAACCAGCATCGCATCAACCTCACGGGCGGCAATCCATACGCGCTTTCGGCAGAGCGCCTCGTGCCCATCCTCGAGCTCATCAAGGAGAAGCTTCCGAGCATCACGAGCTTTGGCGGCTTTTGCCGCATTGCCGATATCCAGAACAAGAGCGATGAGGATCTCAAATTGCTTGCTTCGTATGGCGTCGACGACTTGAGCATCGGTGCCGAGAGCGGTTATGACCCGGTACTCGCGTTCATGGAGAAGGGACATACGGCAGCAGATGTTGCCGAGCAGGGCAAACGGCTGCGTGATGCCGGCATCGACTGCACGTACTTCTACCTTACGGGCATGGCCGGTGCCGGCAAAGGGCAGGAAAACGCCGTTGCAAGTGCGAAGGCCTTTAGCGAGGCGGCTCCGGGTCACATTCTCATCGTGACTATCACGCCGACGGCGACCTGGCCGCTTGCCGATGACATAGCGGCGGGCAGGTGGGCACCCCCTGACGAAATCGAGATGATCGAGGAGATTCGCACCTTCATCGAGAACCTCGACTGCAAGACGTACGTCAACTGCTCGCACGACACCGATATCGTGCGTTTCGAGGGTCTCGTGCCCAAGGACCAGGAGAACATGCTCAAGCTCATCGACGATCGCCTTCCCAAGGTCAATCCGGCTGCGGCACGCAAGATGCGCGAGTTCATCCACAAGGCGACGTTCTAGGAAGGGAAAAGACGTGGAGATGCCCCAGGACTACGTGGAGAGTGCGGCGCTTGCGAGCATACCGCCCGTTGGGGGCTGCTCCTTCACGCTTCTGCGACCTGCAGATGCATCTGATGGCGCGCGAGGCGATGCGTATCTTGCGCAAGTCGACGCGACGGATAATCGCGAAGTCGTCGCCTTTATCGACACGTCATGTGGCGCGGCATATCGTTGCGACTGCATGGCAAGCGACACGTGCCCTAACCCGCGCGATGCGGGCGACGAGCCGCTCGTGAAGCTCGTGGGTGATGTCGATGGCGAGACGGGCCAACTCGTCATCAAGCAGCCTGAAGGTCACTGGCGTCGGTACAGTCGCTGGGATCGTCTGCCAAAGGCGCCTGCGACACAGCCACGTGCCGTGGTGCGGACCTTGCCCCAATGCGGTTGTGGCGGTTATCTGGGTGCCCCGATGATGTTCGACTCGTTCGACGAGATGCTTGCGTACTTCTTCGTCGTCTTCTCCGACGCGCAGGCCGTGAACGCAAAGCATGCCTCCATTCTTAATGGGGGTGCCTGCGCCATCTAGCTCCGCATGCGGACATTTGGTGGTACCATCGCCTGCAGTAGACGGTTTTTGGAAGGAGAGAGGCGGTCATGAGCGAACTCGTGCGCTTTTCGGTGGCGATGCCCGAGGATCTGATGGATGAGCTCGACAGGTACACGGCACGACGCGGTATCGCGAAGAATCGTTCCGAGGCCATTCGCGATCTTGTACGCGGCGCTCTCATCGAGGAGGAAGTCGAGGATCCCGATTCGAGTATCTTTGGCACGCTCACCATGGTCTTCAACCATCACTCCAATGACCTGCGCGATAAGCTCGATGCCATTCAGCACGAGCATGTCGATGAGATCGTCTCGACCGTCCACGTGCATCTCGATGAAGAGAACTGTCTCGAGGTGGTGCTCATGCGCGGACAGAGCAAGGTAATTCGCTCAATTGCCGACGCGCTGCTCGGCACCAAGGGCGTACTGCATGGCAAGCTCGTCGTGACGACAACCGATGCCGCCCAGATGCATAGCCACGGTCATACCCATGGTCATGAGCATGGGGAGCACACGCATACGCATTAGGCGCTTGGCGCATCGTCCTTCGAGGTCTTGGTGGGTTCGGGCTTCTCGTCCTTCTCGGCTGTCTGGGTAGAATCGGAGGTCTTGTCTGCCGTCTTGGCAGGCTCGTCCTCTTCGTCATCCTCGAACATCTTGTCGACACGGTTCTGGAAGCTCTCGACCTTGTCGAGCACCGTATTCTTGTCGATGTGGTCGAGGTCGACATCGCTGCCTGCTGCCTTGGCGCCATTCTCGATGCCCTTCTTGGCGGCCTTGCCCGTCTCCTTTACCTGCTTGTTGAGCTTCTTGAAGAGGACAGGACCAAAGAGGATGCACACGATTGCCAAAATGATGAGCAATTCGGGAAGACCGAGGCCGAATATTCTCATGACAGGTTCCAAACTCTTGATGCTTGCGAAGTGGGACACATGATACCCCAAGCCGCTTGCAACGGACATCGATACCGCAGAATGCCCATTTTCTGCATGTTCGGTGCGATAAGATAGGTTCAGTATTGTGGACGGATTTGCACGGCGACAGGGAAGGACCTCATCATGCCGGGATTGCCATTCGGAGCCGCACAGTCATACGACGTACCGCATGAGCTGCGCACGTACGAGCATGTGCAGGGCATCGAGTTCATCGAAGTCGATCCTGATTTGCCCTTCCCGCGCTCGGCGGCGTATCGCAAGACAGTCGATGGGGCGCAGATGCTCATCCGTCGCGGTGCACCCGAGATTGCCCAGGTTGATCTTGCCGCTGACGAGGCACGCTCTCTCATAGCGGCACTTGATGCGGCGGGGCTTTTCACATGGCAGCGCGTGTACAAACCCGCGCAGGGACCCTTCGTGAATGTCGTGACCGAGTGGCGTGTCGAGGTCGACTTCGACGAGCCCATCGCAAAACGCAGCTCCACGTTTCGTTCCGAGGGCGCCGACGAGTTTCCGGATTCCTTCGATTCCATCGTCAGCCTGCTCCTTTCTCAGGCTCCGGGAGACGATGATGTCTAGGAAGAAGGAGACGAAGACGAACGCCATGCGCATTCTCGATGCCGCGCATGTCGATCATGTCGTTCATACGGTCGATGCAACGGGGGAGGATACGGGTGTCGATATCGCGCTGCGCGCGGGGGAGGATCCCGACCATGTCTTCAAGACGCTCGTCACGCAGGGTAAAAGCGGTGAGTATCTCGTCTTCATGATTCCGGTTGCCGCCGAGCTCGACCTCAAGAAGGCGGCACGCGCCGCAGGAGAGAAGTCGGTGGCTATGGTGCGCTCGCGCGAGCTCTTCGACTTGACGGGTTACGTGCATGGCGGATGCAGCCCCTTGGGAATGAAGAAGTTCTTCCGTACCTTCATCGACGAGACCTGCGTTCTCTTCGATACGATCATGTTCTCGGGCGGGCGTATTGGCACGCAGATTGAGATGAGCTTCGACGACCTTGCGAAAACCATAGAAATCGAAGCCATCGATCTGGTCGTCTGATATCCCTTTATTCTCTTGTGAAGTGTATACTGGTCATACCTGGTTCAACAGATTGTCCAGAGAGAGGAGCAGTCATGGAAGAGATCAAATTCTATCGCTGCGATATTTGCGGAAACATCATCACCAAGATTATCGACGGAGGTCCGATTCCCTTCTGCTGTGGTCAGAAGATGACCGAGCTCATCGCCGACAGCTCAGACGGCGCAGCTGAGAAGCACGTTCCCGTCATCGAGATCGACGGCGAAGTCGTGACGGTCAAGGTGGGCGAGGTGCCCCATCCCATGATCGAGGAGCACTACATCCAGTGGATTTGCCTGCACACCGAGAAGGGCGTGCAGTTCGTGCACCTTAATCCGGGCGATGCCCCCGAGGCCGTTTTCACGGTTGCGCCTGACGATGCGGTCATCGAGGCATTTG
The DNA here is from genome assembly GCA_025992705.1 of Coriobacteriaceae bacterium. Lineage (NCBI taxonomy): Bacteria > Bacillati > Actinomycetota > Coriobacteriia > Coriobacteriales > Coriobacteriaceae > Coriobacteriaceae bacterium. Next base: position 1,936,147 of record DAJPGJ010000001.1, on the reverse strand, counting down.
ATTACTGCAACATCCACGGTCTGTGGGTTTCCAGGCTGTAGCTTGCGACGTCTTTTGTCATTTCGAGCGAAGTGAGCGAAGCGAACGAAGTCGAGAAATCTCTCGCAAGGTACTGAAGGCTTCCGCCAAAACGGCGGCACGGCAGACAGACGACGGGCGACCGGAGCATACCGGCGCCCGTCTCTCTTTGTGCGCTCCTTCTTCCGTGCTCTTGTCATTCTTTTGTGAATTGTCTACAAGAGCCTCATAAGCTGGTAGAATTGCCGCGTCGGTACGTATGGGCTGAGGTGGACACGTGGTCGAAGAGCATGTGGGCAAGAAGCGCCGCAAAGAAGTGCGCCAGGCCATTACCATGAGCGATGAGTTGAGAAAGACCCTTCTCCTTATCGTGTGCGTTACTATTCTCGCTTGCGCTATCATTGCCGTTCTCTTTCTCATCGCATTCACGGGCGTTGTTGAGCTTCCCTCGTTCGTGAGCAACACCGTGCCGCTCATCATCCTCGTCATATTCATGATTTTTGTTGCTCCCAAGGTGAACAAATACTGGACTTTGCGCGATGCGTACAAAGCCCATCTCGAGCGCTACAACATCAGCAAAGCTGACATGAATGCCCTCAAGGACAACCAGCTCTAGATCCCTCGTTCCATAGCTTGCTCTTTCACCATATGCCTTCATGCCGACAGGGTGTTTGGGCTCCCACAGGTGTCCCAAAAAAGAGTACAATGCGCCTACGCAAACATGACAAAAGGTGTAGGAACCCACATGTCAAAATATACGCAGGGACAACACGCGATTCCGCGTTATCCCAAGGGAAGGCACGCCATTGAGCGCTTCCCGCTGGGAGCGCACGGTGTCTCGCATCCCTGCACTTGGTATATCAAGCGCGAAGCTTCGAAGCGCTCCATGCCTGCCGTTGCGCTCCTGCTCACGACGAGTCTGGGTGCGGGAACCGTAAGCGTTCCCCTACGTGCGATTGCGGACGAGTCTTCCGAGGCTCCCGTCGTGCATACGGTCGAGCGCAGTGCCGACAACACGCTGCTCGTCTTCGACGAGCGCTCTGGCCTGCTTGTCGATGTGCTGACGGGCAAGGCCTATGACCCGGTTACGATGGACCTCGTCGAGCCTGAGGGCGAGTTCAAGGATTTATATCCGCTGCTGGGGCAGATCGTCGATGACCTCGATATTTCCGAACTCGATCCGGCTGAGCTTCTCGCCATCCTGGAGTCGCTTGATGCGACCGAATCCCCTGATGCGGCCCAGAAGCCTGGTGCGGATATGCCGGCCGATACTCCTGATGTGACGCTTCCGCCGAGCGAGCAGCCGCCTGCCGCTGATGTTGTCACCCCTGACGACGGTGCCGAATCACCCGGTCAGGAGCCTGCGGATGTCGTGCAGCAGACCGAGCAGCCCGCTGCCCCTGATCCAGGCCCACAGGATTCGACCCCCATCGACCAATACACCTCACCCGACGCCACGACTTCGGCACCGGTCATTGCCGATGATGGCTCGACGCTTGCGACGACTCTGACCGACTTGCAAGTTGCCACGCGTTTGCTCAATGCCGGCTGGACGCCCGAGATGGCTGCCGCTGCGATTGGCAACATGTTTGCGGAGTCCGGCTCGAATGCCGCTTCCTTCTGCGACATGAGCGGCATGTTCCACTACGGCTATGAGGTCGCAGGCGGTTTGTTCCAGTGGACCGATGCCGGTTCATCCACGTCCGAGCTTTCCTGTGCGGGTTTCACGGGGCTCAGGCAGTTTGCCGAGCAGCATGGCCTCGAGTGGACCGATGTCAACGTACAGACCGACTACTTCCTGCAAACCTGGCGTGACAGCTGGGGCGAGCGTCAGACCTACTATGACGCCGCGTATCCCGAGTACGCCGCCATCGATGTCTCCCTTGGGCTCTTCGACGAAACCACCGGAGGCGATTTCGACGGTGACGGCATCGTGGATGCGTGGGATGACGATATCGACGGCGACGGCATCCTCAACGCGGATGATCCAGTCACCATGCGCGTCGTGGACGGATCGGTTGTGCGGAGCAAGGTCGCCGGCGTGTCGCGCATCCTTCCGATGCAGACGCCCGTCGAGCGCACGGAGGATGAGGCTCGTCGCCATGTCGAGGAGCTCACCTTTGCGTTCATGGCGGGCTATGAGGGGCCAGCTGCAAGTGTCGCTCATCTTGACCATCGCGTAACGCATGCCCTGCGCATGTATCCTGCCATTCTCGCGCTCGACAAGTCACGCGAGATGGGCGTCATGGACACGAAGGCGGGCATGGTCGTTGCCAGTGCCGAAGCCATGCTGGGCGGCACCTACGTGTGGGCTGCCGAGTCTCCTGCAACGAAGACCTTTGATTGTTCCGGCTTGACCAAGTGGTGTTACTCGCTTGCAGGTATCGATCTCGTGCACTATTCCGAGTCCCAGTACGCACAGGCGAGCAGTGTCCGCAGCGTTGCCGAGGCGGCTCCCGGTGACATTCTGTGGAAGCCCGGTCACGTGGGCATCTACATTGGCAACGGGCGTTGCGTCGAGGCGAAGGGCGTGAGGTACGGTATCGTCTACGGCGATGCCGCGTCATTTGCCGCCGCGCTGCACTTCGACGCCCTCGACGAGGCCGCGCAATAATCCCAAACCGACAAGGGTATTTCGTCCGTTTGCCGTATAATGGCAGGCGTTTTGTCATACGCGATGTAAGTAGATGGGCACTCGTCTTGCCCTTGGAGCCAATATGGAGTTTCTAGCAGGTTTCTTTGCACCGCTCGCAACTGTCGACGGATGGGGCGAGGTCGTTGTCCTCATGTTCCTGGAGCTGGCCCTCGGCGTCGACAATCTCGTCTTCATTGCAATTACCTCTGACCGCCTCCCGGAAAACAAGCAGCACATAGGGCGTAGGCTCGGCTTGGCCGCGGCCATGGTCATGCGCTGCATTTTGCTGTGCGCCGTGGTCTGGATCATGTCCATTAACGTCGTCGTGTTCACGCTGCCCTTTGGCATCGAAGGCGGCCATACCGATTTCACCGTACACAGCCTCGTATTTCTCCTCGGCGGTGCGTATCTCATCTTCAAGGGCATTAGCGAGCTGCATGAATCCTTCCACGCCGCCAAGCATGCTCCGACGTCCGAGCATACGGCACCGCAGCCACGCAAGACAATTGGGCTTGGCCAGGCCGTGTTTACCATCATGATTATGGACATCGTCTTCTCGCTTGACTCGGTCATTACCGCTGCAGGCTTATCCGGCCAGATTGTCGTCATGATCATCGCGGTCATCGGTGCCGTGCTCATCATGATCATCTTTGCCGACCCCATCAGCAACTTCATCAATCGCAACTTCGAGATAAAGATTGTCGCGCTCGCCTTCATCGTGCTCGTGGGCTGCGAGCTCGTACTCGAGTCGTTCCACATCGAGTACATCGTTGGAGCTCCTTTGAGCACCTTGCTCTATGCGATGATGATTTTCGGTTTCATTGTCTCGCTTCTTACGATGAAACAGCGTCATGTGCGCGAGCGCGCCATATCGGATAACGCGGAGCACGAGGGGGCTTTGGTTGAGTAAGTACGTGACGACGCAAGCGCAACTCGAGGAGCTGGCACGCGAGCTCGAAGGCTCGAAACTGCTCGCCATCGATACCGAGTTCATGCGCGAGAAGACCTATTACGCGAAGCTCTGTTTGCTGCAGCTGAACAACGGGAAGGTCTCCGCGCTTGTCGATCCTCTTGCGGTTCATGATCTCTCGCCGCTCGTCCCCATTCTCACCGACGAGAACTGCGTGAAGATTTTCCATGCGGGCACGCAGGATATCGCGATTCTCTATCACGAGACGGGAGTCACGCCTTCCCCGGTCTTCGATACGCAGGTTGCCGCGTCGCTTCTAGGTTATCCGCTCCAGGTTGGCTACGGGCCGCTCGTGCGCTCGGTCTGCGATGTGAAGCTCGCGAAGGCCGATAACTACACCGATTGGTCGCGCCGTCCGCTTACCAATAGCCAGATCAAATATGCCCTTGACGATGTCATTTATCTGCCGAGTGTGTACGAGCACCTGCGTGATGAACTTATCGAAAAAGGGCGTCTTACCTGGTGCGAGCGAGACTTCGACGCGCTTGCCGCCCCGGAAAGCTACGATGTCAACCCACGTGAGTGCTGGCATCGGGTCAAGCGCGTCTCCTCGCTTTCGCGTGGTCAGCTTTCCATTGCGCGTGAGCTTGCCGCTTGGCGCGAGACCGAGGCGCAGCATCGCAACTTGCCCCGCAAATGGGTGCTTGCCGACGAGGCGGTTGTGGAGATCTCCCGCAAGGCGCCCAAGACGAGGGAGGCGCTCTTCGAGGTTCGCGGTCTGGCAAACAAGCTCAACGGTCGTGACGTCAAGCACATCCTCGAGGCGGTCGCTCGCGGCAAGGAGGTGCCTCAGGACCAGTGGCCTAAGCTCGAGCGCAATCCCAAGGGCGATGTCGAGGCGGACGGTGCCGTCGAGCTGCTTTCCTCGCTGCTTGAAGTACGTGCCAAGCAACATGGCGTCGCAGCTCCTCTCATCGCGACGCACTCCGACCTCTCGAAGCTCGTACGCGGACATCGCGAGGGTTTGGCGCTCATGGAGGGTTGGCGCTACGACATCGCAGGTTGCGAACTCATCGGCCTGCTCGAGGGCCGTCTCTCGCTGTACCTGTGCGATGGGGCAATCGAGGTCGCGCGGCGCTAGGCGCATCCACATCGGAACGAAACGGTTACCCTCGGCAGGCTTCGCACTGCTATGATGAATGCGTCCCCTGATTTTTGGAGGTACCCATGTCTTCCTGGTTTCTCTTGATTATCGTTACGATGGTGCTGGGTTTCGGCACGCAGGCATATATCAACTCGTCGTATCGCAAATATGCTTCCGTTCCCAACGAGTCTGGTCTCACGGGCGCGCAGATCGCTCGCCGCATGCTTGACGATAACGGCTTGCAGCACGTGCAGGTGCGTCCCGTCGCCGGCTCGCTGAGCGATCACTATGACCCCCGCACACAGGTCGTCAGCCTCTCCGAGGGCGTATATGACCAGGCTTCCGTCTCGGCTATGGCCATCGCCTGCCATGAATGCGGCCATGCGGTGCAGCACGCCCGTGGTTATGCCGCCATGAAGGTGCGCTCCGCACTCGTCCCCATAGCCAACTTCGGCTCGAGCGTGTGGCTTATCCTGCTGCTCATCGGCATCTTCCTCAACATGATGCAGCTCTTCTGGCTGGGTATCATCTTCTATGCGTTCGCGGTGCTCTTCCAGATCGTCACGCTGCCCGTCGAGTTCAACGCCTCGCGTCGTGCCCTTGCCTACATCACGGGTTCGAGTTCGGGTGCCGTCACGGCATCCACGCAAGCGCTGGCCATTCCGGGCGATGCCACGGCCGATGGTGCCCGCACGGTTCTCAGGGCGGCGGCGCTCACCTACGTAGCTGCGGCCCTCACGAGCGTTCTGCAGCTTCTGTACTTCCTCGGTATGGTACGTGGGGATTAACGGTGTGCGTTTTCGTGTCACACCTGGCGCGTATCATTGCTGCACAGATGTAAGAGCGTGAAGGTGGGTGTGATGGAAGATTCGGAGCAAAGCTCTGCATATACTGTGACGCAGGCCATGAACGCGGCCAAGCGCGGGCTTGAGAAGATTCGCCTTACCGTCATCGGCGAGGTTTCAGAATTCAATGACAAACCCGGTTACAAGGCCGCGTACTTCACCGTGCACGATGACGACTGCTCCATGCCCTGTCTCATGTGGCGTGATCGCTATAACGCATCGGGCGTCACATTGCAGGCGGGCATGCTCGTCGAGCTCACGGGTAACTTCTCCTGCTATCCCGCCAAGGGTCGCCTTCAGTTTTCGGTAGCTTCCATGCAGCTGGCGGGGGAGGGCAAGCTGCGCATGCAGGTCGCCCAGCTTGCTCGCAAGCTCGAGGCAGAGGGTCTCATGGACGCGGGCCGCAAGCGCCGCGTGCCTCCACTGCCGCAACGCATCGCCGTTGTCACTTCGCCACGCGGCAAGGCCGTACACGATGTCATCCGCACGCTACGGCGCCGCTATCCACTCGGAGAGCTGCTCATCTGCGGCGTGCCCGTCGAGGGCCAGGATGCCCCGGCGCGCATCATCCAGGGGCTCGAGGCCGCGTGGTCGGCAAGTCCCGCGCCCGATGTCATCCTGCTCGTGCGTGGTGGCGGCTCTTACGAGGACCTCATGCCCTTCAACGATGAGTCCCTCGCGCGTGCTGTGGCGGCGTCCCCCATTCCCGTCGTTACGGGTATCGGGCATGAGCCGGACAATTCAATTTGCGACATGGTCTCAGATCGCCGTTGTTCCACGCCCACGGCGGCGGCGGAGGCCATCGCGCTTTCCACCGAGGAGCTTTCCAACAAGCTGGCAAACGCCCAGGATGCCCTGCGTCGCTCCGTGGAGAACTACATGCAGGCGCAACAAGCGCAGCTTGACCGCCTGCTTGACCGTCCGCTTTGGCACGATGCCCACTATCTCACCGGCTCGTATTTCCAGACGCTTGATGCCATGGAAGAGCGCCTGCTGCGCGCCATTCCCGATGCGCTTCGGGCAGATGCTCATGCGCTTGAGTTGCTCAAGGGCAAGCTGCTCAATCTCGGCCCGCATCTCTGCGATGGCTTTGGGCGTGACATCGCCCTCTGCGCGGCAAAGCTCGATGCGCTCTCTCCGCTCAAGACCTTGAGCCGTGGATATTCCATCACCTATGCCGCCGATGGCCATTCCGTCGTAGACAGCGTGCAGCACGTCAACGATGGCGATCATATTCAAGTCCAAGTCCAGGACGGGCGGCTTGCCTGCACCGTCGATGCAATAGAAAGGGAAGCGCATGTCTGAGGAAGTCACGGCAACAGAGGTCGGCAACCTGAGCTTCAAGGAGGGCCTTGATGAGCTCGCCGCCATCGTCCGCTCGCTCGAGAGCAACCAAATCGAGCTCGAGCAGAGCATCGAGAGCTACGAGCGCGGCGTGGCGCTGCTCGCGTCGCTGCAAAAGCGTCTCAACGAGGCCCAGCAAAAGGTCACGGTGCTGATGGGCGAGCTCGAGCCCGAGAACGACGACAGCATCGACACAACGCTTAGCTAGAAGCGTCCGTGGCGGGGAGGGATGAGACAGCTGCTCAGGGACGTTGCCTCATTCGCAACGAATGAGGCAACGTCCCTGAGCAGCTGTCTCATCCCTCCCCGCCACGCCAATATCCCTTTCCGCACCTTCGCGTCTGCGCCGCTTGCGGCATCATGCATATACGGCATCTGCGTGATATGAGAGAATACAGAATACGTATTTTCAAGGTTATGGCGTAAAGAGGATGCCGATGTACGTTCTGGTGATCAATGCGGGTAGCTCATCCCTCAAGTACCAAATCATCGATTCCGAAACCGAAGAGCTCGTGACACGTGGCCTATGCGAGAAGGTCGGGTATTCCGATGCCTTCGTGCAACATTGGAACAAGAACGACAAGCGCGTTTTCGAAGAGCCGATGGAGAACCATCTCGTCGCCGTCAAGATGGTGCTCGACGTGCTCGCCAAGGACCCGGACTCCGGTATCGACAGCCTCGATCAGATCGGCGCCGTTGGCCACCGCATCGTGCATGGTGGCGAGAAGTTCAGCGAGTCGGTGCTCGTCGACGACCAGGTTGTCGCCGATATCGAGCTTTGCTCCGAGCTTGCCCCGCTGCACAATCCGCCGGCGGTGCAATGTATTCGTGCCTGCCGCGAGATCATGCCCGATGTTCCGCATGTCTGCGTATTCGATACGGCGTTTCATCAGACTATGCCGCCACGCGCGTACATGTATGCCATTCCGTACGAGTTCTACGAGCAGTTCGGCATCAGAAAATACGGTGCACACGGCACCTCGCATCGCTACCTTGTCCAGCGCGCTTCCGAGATGCTCGGCGAGCAGCCCGAGGATCTTAAGCTCATCACCTGCCATTTGGGTGGCGGTTGCTCGGTAACCGCTGTCGATCACGGCATGTCAGTCGACACCTCGATGGGATTCACCCCGCTTGGCGGCATCGTCATGGGTACGCGCAGCGGCGATATCGATCCTTCCATCGTTACCTACCTGATGGAGCAAGAGGGCTACACCCCCAACGAGATCATCACGATTCTCAATCGCCAGTCGGGTCTCTACGGCATCAGCGGCATCTCGGCCGATATGCGCGACATCGACGCGGCGACCAAATCCGGCCTCAAGCGCGCGGCTCTCGCATACGACATGTTCGCCAACTCCGCCAAGAAGATGATCGGCTCGTACATGGCCGAGATGGGTGGCGTCGATGCCATTGTCTTCTCCGGTGGCGTGGGCGAGAACTCCGAGCGCATGCGTCGCATGATCTTAGGCGGTATGGAGCCGCTCGGCATCGTCCTCGACTACGAGGCCAACAAGGTCATGGGCGAGGAGCGCATCATCAGCGACGAACGCTCTCCGGTCAAGATCCTCGTTATCCCCACCAACGAGGAGCTCATGATCGCGCGTGACGCCGTCCGTCTTGCGAACGAGGCTAACGCGGCTGCATAAGGCACTCCTTGTTTTGTTCTATATTGCATAAAACAATAAATAAATGCATAAATATTGCATAAAACAAAATAATTATTGAATTGTGCCGAAAATCGGTCCACAATACCATCCAAGTATCATTTCATCCGTTTAGATGGGAAGCACATGAAGAGGGCAGCAGTTGTAGGCGCGGCAGGGTATGCCGGCGTCGAGGCAGTACGCATTTTACTGAGCCATCCCGAATTTGAATTGACCTGCATCACTTCGTCGGGCAATGAGGGCGAGAGCATCGCGAGCCTCTATCCGGCCCTTACCGGCATATGCGATTTGAGCTTCGAAGCGCACGATGCGGAACGCATCGCCGCACAGGCCGACGTCGCCTTCCTCGCCGTGCCCCATACGGCATCGCTCGCGATGACGCCCGCGCTCGTTGCCGCCGGCGTCCAGGTCATAGACCTGTCGGCGGACTATCGTCTGGCCGATCCGGAGGTATACGAGGCGTGGTACGACGCCAAGCACACGAGCGTCGATTTGCTGGCGCAGGCGGTCTACGGCCTGCCCGAGGTCGCTCGTGACGAGCTCAAGGCAGGCACGCCCGTTGTCGCCTGCCCTGGTTGTTATCCCACGGCATCTGCCTTGGCGGCTCTGCCCATCATGGAAGCCGGCTTCAAAGGCGAGGGCCCTGTTACCATTGCGGCGCTTTCCGGCGTGTCGGGTGCTGGCCGCAAGGCAACGCCCAAGACGCATTTCTGCAACGCGGACGAGTCGGTGGGGCTCTATGGTTTGCCGCATCGTCACACGCCCGAGATCGCCCAGACGCTCTCGCGCGCTGCTGGTGCCGATGTCGAGGTTATCTTCACGCCGCATCTCGTTCCGATGGTGCGTGGTCTGCTTTCGACGGTCTACATTCCGCTCGACGCGCCGCATACCATCGAGGAGCTGCATGCGCTCTATACCGCGCGCTATGCGTCCGAGCCGTTCGTGAGCGTGTGCCCTATCGGCACCATGCCGCAGACCTCATGGGTCGAGGGCTCGAATCGGGCGCAGGTGGGTCTGCACCTCGCATCGGATGGCAAGCTGCTCGTTGCGAGTTGCGCGATTGACAATCTCGTCAAGGGCGCAGCCGGCCAGGCCATCCAGGCTGCGAATCTCGTGTGCGGTTTCGAGGAAACTGCTGGTCTTACCTATAGTTGCCCGGTGGTGTAGAAAAATGAGAGACGTTGAGTTCAACTACGACAAGAATGGCGTGACGGCGCCTGAGGGCTTTAGAGCGGCTGGCGTGCATGCCGGTTTCCGCAAGGACCCCAAACGTCTCGATGCCGCGCTTGTCGTGTCCGATGGTCCCGATACGGTGGCGTGCGGAATGTTCACGAAGAACGTCTTTTGCGCAGCACCCGTGCAGGTCGATCGCGATCTGCTCGCACATCACATGCCGCGCGCCGTCCTGCTCAACTCCGGTAACGCCAATGCCGCGACAGGCGAGCCGGGCCTGGCCATTGCGCGCAAGGCGGCGCAGGCGACCGCCCATGCCCTGGGGTTGCCCGAGGGCGAGGCGCTCGTTGCCTCGACGGGCGTCATCGGCGTCGATCTTCCCTGGACGCCCTTCGAGACGGGTATCCCCGCCCTCGTCGAGGCGCTGTCGCGGGACGGCGGCCATGATGCGGCTTGCGCCATCATGACCACGGATACGCACCCCAAGGAGCATGCCGTGCGCTTTGTCTACGACGGCAACGAATATGCCGTAGGCGGTATGGTCAAGGGCTCGGGCATGATTCAGCCTGATATGGCGACCATGCTTGCCGTCATCACCACTGACATGCCCATCGCGCCCGATGATGCGCGTCTCGCATTGCAAACGGCGGTCGATGTCTCCTTCAACAAGGTCACGGTCGATTCCGACACCTCGACCAACGACAGCGTCTTCTTCTTCTCGAGCAGCATGGGCGCACCCGTTGCCGATGCAGGCGAAGCAGCCGCCGTGCTCGCAGAGGCGCTGCGCGTCGTCTGCGAAGACCTTGCACGCCAGATTGCGGCCGACGGTGAGGGTGCGACCAAGCTCGTGACCGTCTTCGTGCGCGACGCAAAGGACGTAGCCGATGCCGACAAGGCGGCACGTACCATTGCAAATTCGCCGCTCGTCAAGACGGCCATCGCGGGTCATGATTGCAACTGGGGCCGTATCGCGGCGGCGCTCGGCCGCAGCGACGCGAGCTTCGAGCAGCATGACGTCGACATCGACATCATGGGCATGCCCGTGTTGCGCGCAGGCTTGCCGTGTGGCTTTGACGAGGACGAGGCGCTGCGCCGCTTCGAGGACGACGAGATCGTCATCGAGGTTTCGCTTGGCACGGGTGGTGGTGCGGATACGCGCGTGTGGACCTGTGACCTCACCCACGAATACATTCACATCAACGCCGACTATCGCAGCTAGTCCAGACAGGAAGACAAGAGGAGAACATGCAATATCGCAAGAAATACGACGAGGTTGACGTAGCGGACATCGATGCGCTTCCCAATCAGTTGCGTGCCCGCGTGCTGCTCGACGCGCTGCCCTGGATCGAGGATATCACGGGAAAGACGGTCGTCATCAAGTATGGCGGGGCGGCCATGGTGGCAGGCGAGCTGCGCGACGCGGTTGTCGATGACATCATCATGCTCAAGCTCATGGGCGCCAATCCCATCATCGTGCATGGTGGCGGCCCCAATATCAACGCCATGCTCAAGCGTCTCGACATCCCCACGCACTTCGAGGGTGGCCAGCGCGTGACCGACGAGCAGACGATGGAGATCGTCAAGATGACCCTCGTCGGCCAGGTCAACCAGGATCTTGTGAGCGCCATCAACAAGCACGGGTCGGTTGCCGTCGGCCTCAATGGTGCCGACGCGAAGATTATCCAAGCCGAGCCGCTCGACCCGAAGCTCGGGCGCGTGGGCAAGGTCAAGTCCATCAACACCCGCCTCATCGAGGATCTGCTCGCAGCGGACTACATTCCCGTCATCGCGACGGTTGGCTATGGTGACGACGGCGACTATAACATCAACGCGGATACCGTCGCAGGCGAGATCGCGGCGGCGGTCGGTGCGCAGAAGATTGTCTTCATCACCGATGTCGACGGCATCTACACGGACTTCGATGACAAGTCGACGCTCGTCTTTCGCATGGCGCTTTCCGAGGCCGTCGAGCTCGCCAACGAGGGCACGATGTCGAGTGGCATGATTCCCAAGATCAATGCCTGCGTGACGGCGCTCTCGGCGGGCGTGCGCAAGGCGCACATCATCAACGGCACGGTCCCCCATTCGCTTGTCCTCGAGATCTTTACCGATTCGGGTGTCGGTACGCTCATCGTGCGCCATCAAGACGATTCGATGGATCCGGACTTCGTCGAGGCACCGGTGAGCAACTTCGCAAGCAAGCTCGACCAATCCATCCAGACCATCGGAAGGAGTGAGTAATCGACATGGGAAAGCAATTCGACAAGGCACAGCAGCTCGATGACACCTACGTCATGCACACCTTCGCCCGCAAGCCGGTCGAGTTCGTCTCGGGTGCGGGGCAGTGGCTCATCGATGACGAGGGAAATGAATACCGTGACTTCCTCTCGGGTATTGGCGTCGTGAGCGTCGGGCACTGCAATTCGCGCGTCACCGAGGCAATCACCGAGCAGGCAAACAAGCTCGTCCACGTGAGCAACTACTTCTACGTCGAGCATCGCGGCGAGCTCGCCGAACGCATCTCGGACATGCTCGCGCATGGTACGGAGGCGGTCTGGCAGAGCTTCTTCGCCAACTCCGGCGCCGAGGCAAACGAGGGCGCCATCAAGCTTGCGCGCCTGTGGGGCGCCAAGAACCTCGGGGGCGCCTACGGCATCATCTCGGCCGAGAAGTCCTTTCACGGTAGAACGCTTGCCACGCTCGCGGCAACTGCGCAAGACAACAAGCAGGATCCCTTCGCACCGCTTCCGGCGGGCTTTGGACGTACGCCGCTCAACGACATCGACGCGCTTGTGGCTGCGCTCGACGGCGAGATCGATGGCACGCGTCCCTGTGCGCTCATGATCGAGTGCATCCAGGGTGAATCCGGCGTCTGGCCGTGCTCGCTCGAATACCTCAAGGCGGCTCGCGAGATGACCTCCGAGCGCGGCATGCTCCTCATCGTCGATGAGGTGCAAACGGGCTTTTGTCGTACGGGCTCGTACTTCGCCTTCCAGTCCTACGGCATCGAGCCCGATATCGTGACGATGGCAAAAGGCATCGCCGATGGCATCCCCATGGGCGCGTTTGCCGCCAAGACCGATCTTGCCGCACTCATGCAGCCGGGCATGCACGGGACGACTTTCGGTGGCGGCCCGCTCGCCTGCGCGGCAGCAGATGCGACCACCAAGATCATGTGCGAGGAGGGCTTCCTCGACCATGTGAACGAGATGGGCGCCTATCTGCGTGAGAAACTGGCCGAGCTGCCCTTCGTGATGGACGTACGTGGCAAAGGCCTCATGTGTGGCATCAGCTTGGATAAGCCCGTCGCCAATCAGGTGGTGCTCAACGCGCTGCGGCATGGCTTCGTGCTCAACGCTCCGGCGGCTGACATCATTCGCTTCCTGCCACCGCTCATCATCGAGAAGGATGACATCGATGCGCTCGCCGAAGCGTTCCCGACCATATACGAGGAGGTTGCACAATGAGCCAGAACACGCTTGCCGGACGCGATTGCCTGCGTCTGCTCGATTTGACGCCCGAGGAGTTCACACTCGTGCTCGATACGGCCGCACGGCAAAAGGCCGACTGGAAGAACGGCGTGCACGATGCCCCCTGCACGGGCAAGGCCGTTGCCATCATCATGGAGAAGCCAAGTCTGCGTACGCGCTCGAGCTTCGAGATTGGCACCTATCGTCTGGGGGCGCACCCGCTCGTCATGAGCGATGACCACTCGGCGTTCAGTCGTGGCGAGACCGTGCAGGACACGACGCTCGTGCTCGAGCGCTTTGTCGATGCCATCGTATTGCGCACCTACGAGCAGAGTAAAGTCGTCGAGGTCGCCCAATGGGCAAGCATTCCCGTCATCAACGCGCTCTCCGATGACTTTCATCCCTGCCAGGGCCTGGCAGACGCTCTGACGATTCGAGAGCACAAGGGCAAGCTCGCGGGCCTCACCATCGCCTATGTGGGCGATGGCAACAACATGGCCCATACCTACCTTGAGATGGGCGTTTTGGCGGGCATGAACGTGAAGCTGGGATTTCCCGCGATTCACACGCCCGATCCCGTCGTCATCGCCGAGTGCGAGAAAGTCGCTTCCATGACCGGTGCCTCGATCGAGCTTTTCAACGATCCGCGCGAGGCGGTTGCCGGTGCTGACGTGGTCATCACCGATACCTGGACTTCCATGGGCGACGAGGACGAGCATGACCAGCGCGTTGCCGAGTTCGAAGGCTTCCAGGTCAACGCCGAGCTCATGGCTTTAGCCGCCGATGATGCCCTTTTCATGCATTGCCTACCTGCCCATCGTGGCGAGGAAGTCACTGACGAGGTAATGGATGCTCCGTACTCGGTGATTTTCGACGAGGCGGAAAATCGCCTGCATGCCCAGAAGGCACTGCTCTCGCTCGTGATGGGGGCGCAGTAGCATGGCGGGTGCGCGCAAAGAGCGCCAGGATGCGATTCGTGACCTTGTCCGGCACAATCACATTCGCACACAATCCGATCTTGTCGCGCAGCTGCGCGACCGCGGCTTCGATGTCACGCAGGCGACCATTTCGCGCGACATCACGGACCTCGGTCTCGAGAAGGATGTTAGGGGCGTCTACATGCTGCCGGAGGATTACCGCCTCCGCTCGATTGCGGCAAGTGCCGTACGCGAGACGCGCCGGGCGCAAAACCAGGTGCTGCTTCTCTGCGATCCCGGCACGGCTTCGAGTGTGGCGGCGGCGCTCGACGCCTCGCAAACGCAGGGCGTGCTCGGTAGCATCGCGGGTGACGATACGATACTCGTCATTTGCGCTGACGACGCGCAGGGCGAGAGATTTCAAATTGACGTGAACCAGCTGCTCGAGAAGAAGTAAACTCGGCTGACTCGAAAGGAAGGAAGAATGGAAATGGAAAAGGACAAGGTCGTACTTGCATACTCGGGTGGTCTCGATACATCCGTCTGCATCAAGTGGCTCATGGAGGAAAAGGGTCTCGACGTCATCGCGGTGACGGGTGATGTCGGGCAGGAGCGCCAGGACCTCGAGTTCGTCAAGAAGAAGGCCCTGCAGGTCGGCGCCATCGAGGCGCTGGCCATCGACATGCGCGAGGAATTCGTCAATGACTTCTTGACCAAGGCATTGGCCGCCAACTGCATGTACGAGAACAAGTACCCGATGGTGAGCGCATTGTCGCGCCCCGTCATCTCCAAGAATCTCGTTGAGATTGCGCATAAGTACGGCGCGAAGTACATCGCCCACGGCTGCACCGGCAAGGGCAATGACCAGGTTCGCTTCGAGGTCGCCATCCAGAGCCTCGACCCCGAAATCAAGGTGCTTGCCCCCGTGCGCGAGTGGGATCTGCATACGCGCAACGACGAGATGGAGTACGCGAAGAATCACGGCATCCCCGTCCCCACGACGAAGGCATCGCCCTATTCCATCGACGACAACCTCTGGGGCCGCGCCATCGAGTGCGGCGAGCTCGAGGATCCATGGAGCGAGCCGCTCGAGGACATCTACACGATGACCACCTCGAGCTACGAAGCCCCGGCAGAGGGCGAGTACGTCGTCATCAGCTTCGACGCGGGCGTGCCCTGCGCGCTGGATGGCGAGAAGATGAGCTTCCACGACATCATCCTCAAGATGAACGAGATTGCGGGCCGCAACGGCTTCGGCCGCGTCGACATGATCGAGAACCGTCTCGTGGGCGTGAAGAGCCGCGAGTGCTATGAGGTGCCTGGTGCGCTATCCATCATCCAGGCGCACAAGGCCCTCGAGGACCTGTGCCTGGAACGCGAGCTTCTGCACTTCAAGCCCATCGTGGAGCAGAAGTGGGCAGAGCTCGTCTACGACGGTCTGTGGTTCTCGCCCCTCAAGGAGGCCCTGGATGGCTTCTGCTCGACCACCCAGCAGCTCGTCACGGGCGACGTGCGCCTGCGTTTCCTCAAGGGTAGCTGCGTGACGGTCGGACGTCGCAGCAAGTACTCGCTCTACGATTATGGCCTGGCAACGTATGACTCCGCCGACACCTTCAACCGTGATAGCGCCGAGGGTTTCATCGACCTCTTCGGCTTGTCGACGCGCGTGTGGGCGAAGCACCGTCAGGACGAGGGCTGCCCCGGCGTCGTCTAGAAGACACGCATCATCGCCTTCCTGGCATCAAAGAAAACGGGCCGTGCATTGCGCGGCCCGTTCTCTTTGCGGATATACCTGTGTCGAGGGGTCTGATCCCCTGACACGTTTACGAGATAACCCTAGCGGTCGTCCTTGGGATTCTCCTCGGAGACGACGACCTCGCCATCGGGGAACACGACAGGCTCCTTCTCGTCGACTTCCTCGGCCTCTTTGGGCAGGATGGGCGTGTCGACGGGCATGTTGACGCCCTTGAGCGGGATGCCGCCTTCGAGCACGGCGTCGAGGTGACGGTCAACGAGCTCCTCGTCCATGTAGTGATCGAACTCGTACTGGATGGCCTTCGAAGGCTCCTTGCTCAGCAGCGAGACGATGACGATCGCCAGGCAGCTCAGGATGAAGGCGGGAAGCAACTCGTAGATGCCGAAGACGCCGCCGAGTGGCTTGACGAGGTTATGCCATACGATGACGGAGACGGCACCCGTCAGCATGCCTGCGATGGCACCTGACTTGGTCGTGCGCTTCCAGTACAGGCTGAAGAGCGTGAGCGGGCCAAACGAGGCACCCAGACCGGCCCAGGCGTACGAGACGACGTTGAAGATGATCGAGTCTTCGCTCCAGGCAACGGCGATGCCGAAGAGCAGGACGCAGGCCAGCGTGATGCGGCTCACGATGAGCACTTGGTTGTCGGTGGCATTCTTCTTGAAGACGCCGCGGAAGATGTTCTCGGCAACCGAAGAACCCGTGATGAGCAGGTACGACGAGGCGCTCGACATCGAGGCGGCAAGAATGCCCGAGACGACAAGGCCGCAGAGAAAACCGGGGAGCATGACTTGCGACAGGAAGATGAAGATGCTCTCCGCGCCGGATTGGGTGAGGTACTGGGCGGGGAAGAGATAACGACCGATGATGCCGATCATGATGGCGCAGAACATGGAGATGACGACCCAGACGATGGCGATGCGACGCGAGGTCTTGATCTCGCTGTCATTGCGAATGCCCATGAAGCGCACGAGTACCTGCGGCATGCCGAAATAACCGAGGCCCCAGCTCAGGGTCGAGATGATGGTGAGCAGACCGTATTCGGCGGGAATGCCAAAGACGGGAGCACCACCAAGCAGATACTGGACACCGTCGGCATCGACCTCGGGCGTAGCCGTTTGCACCATCGAGAGGTAGCCGGGGATGTCGGAGAGGAACGCTGCGGTGTTCTCGATGCCACCTGCCATGGTGATGGAGCCGATGACGACGACCGCCAGGGCAAAGAACATGAGGCAGCCCTGCACGAAGTCGGTCGCGACGACCGAGAGATAACCGCCCACCATCGTGTAGAGGAATACGATGATGGCGCCGAAGATCATCATGACCGTATAGTCCATGCCAAAGAGCGTGTTGAAGAGCTTGCCGCAAGTGACGAAGCAGCTGCCCGTGTAGACGCAGAAGAAGATGAGGATGATGACGGCGGCAACCGTGCTCACGACGTTCTTGTCATCGTGAAAGCGATTGGAATAGAAACCGGGCAACGTGATAGAGTCGTTGGCCTTTTCGGAATAGCGGCGCAAGCGCTTGGCGACGAGCAACCAGTTGAAGTAGGTACCGAGTGCCAGGCCGATGCACGTCCAACCCGCGTCGGCGGCACCGGTGAAGTAGGCGAGGCCGGGTAGGCCCATGAGCAGGTAGCCCGACATGTCCGATGCTTCGGCTGAAAGGGCCGTGAACCAGGGACCGACCTTGCGGCCGCCCAGGAAGTACTCCGACGAGGACTTGTTGGCACGCCTCGCGTAGGAAAAGCCGATGATGAGCACCACCATGAAGTAGATCAAGATGGCGATGATGACTGCGTAATCTCCTGTATTCATGAAAACCTCTCGTCCATAAAGCCTAGTGGCGCACTATTATAACTTTAGTACGGTAAAGTGAAAGGAACTTTCTGCAGAGCGCTAGGTAGACGGGATGTTTGCGCCCGTCGCAAGAACGGCGGCGCATCTTTGCTATATTGTCAGTTTGGTCGCGACAAACCAACTTGGAGTACACCATGCAGAACACAACATCTTCCCCAGACGGCATGCACGCGAGCGAGGCGCTCTGGGGAGGTCGCTTCGAAGATTCCCCTACGGAGTTTACGCAGGCCTTCGGTGCGTCTTTGCCCGTCGACAAGCGCATGTGGGAGTCCGATATCGAGGGGTCGAAGGCGCATGCGCTCATGCTCGCTCGCCAGGGCGTTATCTCGGACGAGGACGCCGCAAGCATTCGCGCGGGGCTCGATGCCATTGCAGCCCAGATTGACGAAGGCGATTTCGAGTTCGATATCGATGACGAGGACATTCACATGTCCATCGAGCGCAACCTGACCGAGGCCATCGGTGCGGCAGGCGGACGCCTGCATACGGGCCGGAGCCGCAATGACCAGGTCGCGACCGATGCACGCCATCATGCCAAGAAACTCGCCGCGGGTCTTGCGCACCAGATGCTCGACCTGCGTGGTGCGCTCCTCGAGCTTGCCGAGGACAAGTTCGGCGTCGTCATGCCAGGCTACACGCATATGCAGAAAGCGCAGCCCGTGCTCTTCTCGCATCATATGCTCGCGTACTACTGGATGTTCACGCGCGATTTCGAGCGCCTGCAGGCGGCCTACGCGGCTGCCGATGTGCTGCCCTTGGGTAGCGCCGCTCTCGCGGGCACGACCTATCCGCTCGACCGCCATTTCGTGGCAGGCGAGCTCGGCTTTGCCAGCGTGGCGGAAAACAGCATGGACGCCGTGAGCGACCGTGATTTCCTCCTCGACCTCTCCTATGCCTGCGCGGTGGCCATGATGCACCTCTCGCGTTTGTGCGAGGAGCTTATCTACTGGTCGAGCAACGAGTTCGGCTTCATCCGCCTGTCCGATGCCTACTCGACGGGCTCGTCAATCATGCCCCAGAAGAAGAACCCTGACTTCGCCGAGCTCATTCGCGGCAAGACCGGTCGTGTGTACGGTGACCTCATGGCGCTGCTCACGACCATGAAGGGCCTTCCGCTTGCCTATAACAAGGACATGCAGGAGGACAAGGAAGGCGTGTTCGACGCGGTCGATACGCTCGGTAACTCCCTCGTCGTGATGACGGGCATGATTCGTACCATGCAGGTCAACGAGGACGCCATGCGCACCGGAGCGCTCGGCGGCTTCATGGCGGCGACCGATCTGGCCGATTACCTCGTTGGGACGGGCGTGCCCTTCCGCGAGGCGCATGCCATCGTGGGCAGGCTCGTGCTCGAATGCGAGAAACGGGGAAAAACCTTGCAGGACCTGAGTGCCGACGATCTTGCCGAAGTCGACGAGCACTTCGCTGCCGATGCGCTCGAGGCTGTTGACATCGACAAGGTCGTCGAACGTCGTACGACCTATGGTGCAACAGGTCATGATGCGGTCAAGGTCCAGCTCGAGCATGCACGTGAGAGCCTTGCGGCCGATACCAATGCCATGGTGGACTAGGCGATGAGAAAGCCGGAACTGCTCGCACCCGCGGGGAATCGCGCGGCGTTCGAGGCGGCGCTTGCCGCTGGTGCCGATGCCATCTACCTGGGAGCCGGATCATTCAACGCGCGGCGCAATGCCGATAACTTCGCCATCGACGACCTGCGTGCGGCATGCCACGATGCGCATCTGCGCGACGTACGCGTCTACCTCACGGCCAACACGCTCGTGTTTCCGGGCGAGATGGACGATGCGCTCGCGATGGTCGCCTCTGCAGCCGAGGCGGGAATCGATGCCGCCATCGTGCAGGACGTCGGTCTCATGTCGGTGCTGCGCCGCGATCTGCCCGAACTCGAACTTCACGCCTCCACGCAGCTCAACGTGCGTGGCAAGCGTGGTATCGAGCTGGCCACGCGTCTTGGCTGCTCGCGCGTGACGCTTGCGCGCGAGCTCTCCATCGAGCAGATTGCGCGTCTTGCCGAGCTTGGCGTCGATTTGGAGGTTTTCGTGCACGGGGCGCTGTGCATTTGCCAGTCGGGGCAGTGCCTGCTCTCGTCGCTTATTGGCGGACGTAGCGCCAATAGGGGGCTCTGCGCTCAGCCCTGCCGCCTGCCGTATAAGCTTGTCGATGAAGACGGCAAGACGCTCGCGCAGGAAGGTCAGTACCTGCTGAGTCCCAAGGACCTTTGTGGCATCGGGATGGTCGATCAGCTCATCGAGGCCGATGTCGCGTCGCTCAAGATCGAGGGACGCATGAAATCGCCCGAGTACGTCTCCACGGTTACGGCAACGTATCGCGAGGCGATTGACCGCGCATGGAGGGACCGGGCTTCGTACGAGGTCGCCGATGATGCCGAGGATGTGCTAGCCGAGGCGTTTAACCGCGGATTCACGCAGGGCTATCTAACTGGTGAGCGCGGTAACGACATGATGGGTTACCGGCGTCCGAACAATCGCGGTGTGGCGGTCGGGCGCGTCACGGGGTATTCCGCTGGCAAGGTCAAACTTGCCGCAACGAGGGACATCGCCGTGGGTGACCTGCTCGAGTTCTGGACCTCCAAGGGGCGCGTCACCTATACCGTCGAATCGTCCGACACCCTCAAGGGCGAGACGAAGTACCTGGGTGTGCGCGAGCCGGTCTCCGTTGGCGATCGCGTGTTTCGCGTGCGCTCGGCCAAGCTCGCCGCCGATGCGCAAGAACGTACCGAGACGGGGATGAAGATTCCGGTTTCCATCGACGTGACCATGAGGAAGGGCGAGCCGCTCGAGATTACCGTATGTGACGAGGCGGGCCACGAAGCGAAAGCGACAGGTCCGGTCATTGAGGAGGCACGCACCAAGGCGATTACGCGTGAGGATGTCATCGAGCACGTGGGCAGGCTCGGCTCCACGCCTTTCACGTGCGAGGACTGGCAGGTCGATCTGGACGAGGGCGTGGGCATTGGCTTTTCGACCCTGCACAAGACGCGCAGTGCCGCACTCGCCGCTTTCGAAGAAACGCTGCTTGATGCAGACGGGCAGACGGCATTGTCCGCCGG
Organism: Coriobacteriaceae bacterium; assembly: GCA_025992705.1. Classification (NCBI taxonomy): domain Bacteria; kingdom Bacillati; phylum Actinomycetota; class Coriobacteriia; order Coriobacteriales; family Coriobacteriaceae; species Coriobacteriaceae bacterium. Next base: position 1,915,321 of record DAJPGJ010000001.1, on the reverse strand, counting down.
TGGCATTGACATCACGCGCGTGACGGACCTCTCCGACATGGCGCCGTTCACGACGGTCATTCGTTTCGATGACACGAACATAGCCTGTTCGCTCGAGGAGTTCGAGCCGGGCTGTGCCATCGGGCCGCGTATGTACGCCACCAACATCGAGGCCATCCGCACCTGGGCCGCGCTCGGCGCGAGCTTCGTCTGGCTCTCGCCCGAGCTCACGCTTCACCAGATGAAGCTGCTGGCCGATGAGTCGCCGCTTCCTCTCGGGATCGTCGTCATCGGCCGCCAAGAGCTCATGGTGAGCGATCACTGCTTCCTCATGTCCGAAGGGCCGTGCGATGAGCGTTGTGGCACTTGCGAGCGCCGTCAGGGCGCATCGCGTTTTCTGGAGGATCGCAAGGGTTACCGCTTTCCGGTTACGACGGACGCATGCGGGCGAGGGCACATTTACAATGCCGTGCCACTCGACGTCGCGCATGCAATTGGCGACTTGCTGCGTGCTGGCGTGCGTGGCTTCGCCGTCGATGCGACGCTCATGGGCGAAGGCGAAGCGGAGCACGCGCATAATCGCGTGCGCAGCGGAATAAACGGGACGAAGGTCAAGAAGAGCGCCGATACGACCACGGGGCATCTCTTCAGGCCGGTCGAGTAGTACATGCACCGCAACTGGCATGGGTGCTTCTGCTAAGATAGCGAATTTACATAGCAGTAAGGTTTGATGAAAGGCAAAGACGTGCTTTCAAGCGAAGAACAACTCCACATCATTCAGTCGGGCGTCGCGGGCATTACGCCGCTTGGGGCCATGAAGAAGAAGCTCGATCGCGGCACGCCGCTCAACATCAAGCTCGGTGTTGACCCGACGAGTCCGGATTTGCACATCGGCCATGCCGTGCCCCTGCGCAAGCTGCGCCAGTTCCAGGACCTTGGCCATGAGGTCACGCTCATCATCGGTGACGGTACGGCCATGATCGGCGATCCGTCCGGTCGCAACTCGACGCGCCCGCAGCTTTCTGCCGAGCAGATCGACGCGAATGCTCAGACCTACATGGAGCAGGCAATGAAGGTGCTTGACCCCGAGAAGACCAAGGTCGTGCATAACCGCGATTGGATTTTTGACCTTGACCTTGCCGACTTGCTGGGTCTGCTTTCCAACTTCACGGTCGCTCGCATTCTCGAGCGGGACGACTTCTCCAACCGCTATCACAGCCAGCAGCCCATCGCCATGCACGAATTCATCTACCCCATCATGCAGGCGTACGACTCCGTCGTCATCAATGCCGATGTCGAGCTTGGCGGCAACGACCAGCTCTTCAACCTGCTCGCCGGACGCGAGCTCATGGAGAAGAAGGGCATGGAGCCACAGGTCTGCCTGACGCTTCCGCTGCTCGAGGGTCTCGATGGCGTACGCAAGATGTCGAAGTCCTACGGCAACTACGTGGGTCTCACCGACGAGCCAGCCGACATGTTCGGCAAGATCATGAGCATCCCCGATGAGCTCATGCCGCGGTACTACCGCCTGGCGACGGCGCTTCCCGTGGACGAGATCGACGATATCGAAGCAGGCCTGGCAGCAGGGGAGCTTGACCCCAACAAATCGAAGCGTCGCCTCGCGCGTGAGATTATCGGGATTTATCACGGTGCTGACGCCGCGGCTGCGGCCGAGGAGCAGTTCGACCTTGTCTTCAAGGCACATGCGGCCCCTGATGACATCGAGGTCTTCGACATCGAGCTCGAGGAGGATCCTGAGAAGGGCGGTGTCTACTTGCCCAAGTTGCTTGCAGACCTCAAGCTCGTGGGCTCAGGCGGTGAAGGTCGTCGCATGATCGATCAGGGTGCCGTGAAGATTGACGGCGAAGCCGTCGAGAAGGGCACGTATCATCTGCCCGCCGCGCGGCTCGCCCATGCGACGCTGCAGGTTGGCAAGCGCAAGTGGGCCAAGCTCGCGTAGGGGATGAGCCATGGGGCCAGGTCCCTCGGCGCATGACGAACGTTGCCGGAACAATGCCGCTACTCGGCGCTGAAAGTGCGGTATACTTCCTTCTCGCGTCGGGGAGTGGCGCAGCCTGGTAGCGCGCCTGCTTTGGGAGCAGGATGTCGCAGGTTCGAATCCTGTCTCCCCGACCAACAAAACTACAAGGCCAGGGGCTCAGGCTCCTGGCCTTCTTGGTGCGCGTGCGTTTCGCGTGCGGAATCGTCACGATGCTGCAGCACGTGTATCCTGGGTGGGAGTCGAATAAAGACGAGTTTTCGGGAGTGGAAATGAAGGTATTGCTGATTAACGGGTCACCCCGGCAGAATGGCAACACGGCACGTGCCCTCGACGAGATGATCGATGTCTTCAAGGCCGAAGGAATCGATACCGAGCTTGTGCGCGTAGGCTCCCTTGACGTGCGCGGGTGCATAGCGTGTGGATCCTGCGCCAACACGGGTGCGTGCGTCTTTGATGACATAGTCAACGAGATAGCTCCGGCTCTCGAGGAAGCCGACGGTCTGGTGGTTGGGTCGCCGGTCTACTACGCCTCTGCTAATGCGACGCTGATTGCTCTCCTCGACAGGCTATTTTTCAGTACGCATTTCCCGAAGACTATGAAGGTCGGCGCGGCCGTTGCGACAGCGCGGCGCGGCGGCATCACCGCGACCTACGACGAGCTCAACAAGTACTTTGGGATATGCGGCATGCCGATTGCCACGGGCCAGTATTGGAATGGCGTGCACGGGAGACTTCCGGGCGAGGCCGGAGAGGATACCGAGGGATTGCAGCAGATGAGAACGCTTGCCAGAAACATGACGTTTCTCATGAAGGCAATCGCGCTTGGCAAGGAGGAGCTCGGTTTGCCCGAGAAAGAACCCCAGATCATGACGAACTTCGTGCGATAGCTCGCGTAGCAAATCTCGGCGGGATTCTGGAAGAGGCCTACTCCGCTGTTGCGCGGGTGAGAGGCTTGCCTGCTCGCGTGCTCGTGAATGATAATGGCGAAAAGGAAGAGTCATGGGAGGTGCTCATGGGATCTTACGAGAACGAAGCCGCCATGGTCGAGGCGGGAACGGCCACGCGCGGGCACACGATGCGCTTGTACTTCGAGGAAGTCGATGCCGGGCTTACCGACGAGACGTCGCACCTCAAGCATAGGCCCGATTACTCCAGGAGCCTGCTCGCACCTGAGAACGACGATATCTACCGCGAGTTTTGCAGATACGTGGACATGGAGGAACCCCGTTTCTTCGACAAGGTAGAAGACCCCATCAGCGTGGAGGGGCATACGGCAGCCGATGTGTATCTGGCGATGATTTCCCACAATGACCGCATCGTTGCTATTGACGGCGCCGCCGTCTATGCCATGCTCGCCAACCTGCGCAAGAACCCCGAGCTGTACTCGAAGGTGTTGGACTTCCGACCGACCTGCTATCAGAGCGGATGCGGTATGAAGGATGCCGCGTTCGACGCGGGTTATTACGGCGAGCGCAGATTCCCGAAGGCCTGAGCAGGATGCGGTAATCCGTCCAGACGCGAAGCTCGTCTGATGCAGGCGATGTCCAAGCGTCCGCAAACTTTTCCGAGCTTTATCCTGTGACTTGAACCTATTGGGGTATAATCTGTCTACATTGCGGGCGTAGTTCATCGGTAGAACCTGAGCCTTCCAAGCTCATGAGGTGGGTTCGACTCCCATCGCCCGCTCCAGACATCTGCCAACGGGTGCCGCATGGTACCCGTTGCTTTTTTGGAAAGAGGCACGGCATGAAGCGCGTCGTAAGCATTCAGGACATCTCTTGCGTTGGAAAGTGTTCCCTCACCGTTGCGTTGCCCATCATCTCGGCCATGGGGGTCGAGTGCGGCATTCTTCCCACTGCCGTGCTCTCGGTTCACACCGCTTTCAAGAGCTTCACTTTCGACGACCTGACCGACCAGATCGAGCCCATCTCCCAGAGCTGGATTGACAACGGGGTCGACTTCGATGCCATCTACACGGGCTATCTTGGCTCCTTCGAGCAGCTCGAGCTCGTAAGCCGCTTCTTCGATCGTCACAAGGAGGATGGCACGCTCATCTTCGTTGACCCGGCCATGGCCGACAACGGCGTGCTCTACAAGGGCTTCACCCCCGAGTTCGCTCGGGCAATGGGCACGGTGGTTTGCTCCAAGGCCGATATCATCGACCCCAACATCACCGAAGCCGCATTCATGCTTGGCGCGGAATACAAGGAAGACGGCACCTATGACGAGGACTACGTGCGTGACCTTCTCCAGGGACTCGCCGCCCTCGGCCCCAAGAAGGCCGTGCTCACTGGTGTGAGTCTCGAGCCGGGTAGCTGCGGCGTCTATGGTCTCGACGGAGAGACGGGCGAGTATTTCTCGTATTTCAACGAGCTCGTCGATGCGCGCTTCCATGGGACGGGCGATGTATTCTCATCTACGACGGTCGGCGCTCTTCTCAACGGCTTCGAGTTGGACGAGGCGCTTGCCGTGGCGGCTGACTACACGGTTGCCTGCATCAAGGCCACCATCAGCCAGCCCGACCACAACTGGTACGGCGTCGATTTCGAGACCGAAATTCCCTATCTGCTCAAGCTCATCGGCAAGTAGGGGATTGCGCCCTAGAAAGTATGCTCGTTACCGTAGAGGGCTACGCAAGCAGGCGTGAAGTAAACCTTGCACGCAGAGACGAAGTCTCTGCCATGCCACGCTCTAAATCCGCCTGTCTTGGGTGAGTACATGTATCGAGCGCCAGACCCGGAGAGCGCTCTTATCGTCTCGGCATCTCCATCCATGAGAATGTCGAAAATTTCATCGATGCTCATCGTACCCCCTTTATTAACAAGAAACGATCAACCAATCTTTGTATATAAGTGTGGATAATGTCGTCGTCGTTGGCTTCGACAAATTTACAATACAGTTCTCGATGATGGCGGTTTCTGATTATCCTTGCCTCCAGCTCTTCGTGAACCAGCGTATCGATCAAATCCTTGTGCGAACTGGAATATTGTTTTCCAATCTCGATGAACAGCTCGTACTTATCTTTCTCCGCATTATACCTTTTTGAAGTTTTGCCCGGGGTGCCGATTCTGTTGTTTACCTTTGGCTTTACGCTAAAACGTATGCCGGAAAGCTCATTTTGGATAAGGTCATCAACTTGTTCTTGGGTGACCGAATAATCACCACGCTTCATTCGGGGTTTCTCTCGAATTACGATATTTTTCGGTACGAGTGACGACGGTTCCTCGCCGCGTGACACGTCATCCTCGTTAGTAGTCGAATTCATTCTTCCTACTCCCGTTTGCTGTTCGGGCCAAAGGCTTTGCGGCGTAGCGCTGCTAGCAGGCCGAATGCTGCACCCCCAATCAACCCACATGCTGCGAGCATCCATATGGTCGAGTCGCCTGTCTTCAGCGAGGGGCCAAATGGAGTGGGCGTCGACTCATTAGGCGGCGATGCCTCTTCGGGCGGTGTCTCTGGTCTGGAGGGTTTCACGCGCACGGTCTGGTCCTCGTCATGGAGATCAGCGTGCTCGGCCATGAGCGCATCATTGGCAAAGAGCTTCTCGAAAACGACGAGCTTTGTGTCATCGCCCAGGAGCGTGGCATCTATCTCGAAGGGAACGGTGGCGTTTCCATGGGAGGCGTCTGGTGTAAATGCAATATGCGCGGTTATGGGCCTTCCATAAGCATCGAGTGCGGGTCTTCCTTCGAGAGTGCCATCGTCGATCATGAGCGTGCCATCGATTTCGTACTCTTCGTTTGGAACGAGGCCGGCATAGGAGACGCTGTCGATAATGGTTGTCATGCAATTCCCGGTGATTTCCTTGTCGCCATCGCTCATATCGGACGCGTACGTTTTGATAGAGGGCGGCGTAACGCGTACCGTCTGAGCGGTGTTCTCGTAGTCTGCGTGAGTCGCGAGAAGTCTCCCTTTGCGGTAGAGCTCCTCGAAGATGACGATCTCCCGCTCTGTGTCGGTGCTTGAGGCATCGAAGGAGAAGTTGACATCGACGGTTCCAGCCGCCTCTTCGGGAACGAAGCTGTATGTTGTCCGCGCAGGTTCGCCCTGTGCAGTAAGGAGTGGTGTTTTCGCTTCCTTGTCCATGAGCGTTCCCACGAATTCATAGGTGACGCCAGGCTGCAGGCCCTCATACGACACCGCATCGAATATTCGTGTCTGCTCATGGGCGGCGATGAGCTTGCCACCATCGAGCGGGTCGCTCGCACAGGTATTGATGGCGGCTGGCACAAGGCGTACCGTTTGCCCTTCGTCTTCGATGTCCTCGTGAACGGCGATTTCCTCGCCGTTGCGAAGAAGCTTCTCGAAGATGACAAGCTCGCTTCCGGCTTCGAGCATGCTCGTGTCGAGGGAAAACGACAGCGAGACGGTTCCGTCGGCATGCTCGGTGACAAAATCTGCTTGCGATGTTATTGGCCTGCCGTCCTCGTCGACGAGGGGCTTCCCGTCTGCCTTGTTCATGACTGCTCCGGCAAGCGTGTAGTCGCAGCGAGGCGCCAGGCCTTCATAGCTCACGGTATCGACGATGGTCGTATCGACATCGCGTACAACGGTCTTGGCCCCGTCCTTCGACGCTGCCGTTGTCGTAATGCGTGGCTTGGCGACCGTGACCGTCTGTTGGGCATTTGCAAGATCTTCGTGTGCGGCGATTTTGACGCCGTCGCGGTAAAGCTCCTCGAAGACGACGAGCTCCGTCCCCTCATCCACGACGGTTGTGTCGAGCGTGAAGGAGAGCTCCACGAGACCCGATGGGGCATCCGGTGTGAATTCGAGACTGCTCTTTACGGGGTCGCCCCTGCGGTCGCTCAGCGCCTCGCCCGTTGCCTTGTTCATGACGCGGCCACGAAGCTCATAGTTCTGTCCTACCTTGAGATTGCGATACGAGACTGTGTCAACGAGGGGGATATCTCTATCGCGCATAAGCCGCTTTGATATGCCATCCGAGCTTGCCGCTGTCTGGATGTACGGTGGCTCCACGACTATCGCCTGTTCGACGCTTGCAAGGTCGACATGACTTGCGAGGTGACGTCCGTCGCGGTAAAGCTCCTCGAAGACGACGAATGCCGTTGACGTTTGGATGTTCGTGGCATCGAAGTCGATGACCACGTCCGTGCTTCCCTCGCGCTCCAGAGGTGTGAAGACGTGCGTTGCGGTGACGGGTAGCCCGAACGGATCGAGTGCTGGACGTCCGCTCTCCTTGTCGACGAGCGTTGCCTCGATCGAGTATTCGTACCCTGGCGTCAGCCCGCTGTAGGAAACCATGTCGATGATGCTCGTGGCGATATCGCTCGCAACGCTCGAATCGCCATCTTGTGGATCATGCGCGTGCGTTTGGAGGGACGGCGGAAAGACGCTTATCGTCTGGCTGACGGAATCGAGGTCCTCGTGCGTTGCGACGATGGTGCCGTCACTCATCAGTTTCTCGAAGATGACGAGCTTCGTGCCCGGTTCCAGCTCGGATGCGTCAAGGGCATATGCGATGTCGATTGACCCGGATGAGGCTTCGGGAACAAACGTGACTGTCGAGGTAACCGTGCTGCCTGACGGTTCGAAGGGCAGGCCACTTGCGCTATCCACAACCGTGCCGGTGAGCTCGTAGTTCGCGCCCGCTATGAGGCCCGTGTATGAGACGTGGTCAACGATGGTCGCATCGACATCGCCCACGATGAGCGAGTCGCCATCCATTCCGTCAACTGCGTGTGTCTCGATTGCCGGCTGAACGACGGTAACGGTTTGGGAGCTATCGTCGATATCCTCATGCATCGCGAGAAGACGGCCACTCTCGAGAAGGCGTTCGCAGACGACGAGTTGCCTGCCGTTTTTCAGACCCATCGTATTGAGCGTGAACTTGACCTCAACGCTTCCCGTACTTGCTGATGCGGTGAACGTGTGCGAGGAGGTAATTGCATTGCCATGAGGGTCGCGAAGCACCTCACCCGTCGTCGCGTCGGCAAGGTGGCCCTCGAGCGTGTAAGTCCGTCCGGCAACGAGGCCGCTGTACGACACGGAATCGAGGATGACGGCATTTGCGTCCCAGCTCACGAGCTTATCGCCGTCACGTGCGTCATGTGCGCTCGTTGCCAGCGTGGGGGTGGTGTTGCCAACGGTTCCCAGGTCTATTGTGGTGGATTGCGCGGCATGGGCAAATGCCTCGAACTGAACGAGTGCCTTGCCCTCGTTTGCTCGCACGGGCAGCTCCTCGAAGAGGTAATGGCAGCTCGTGCTGTCGGGGAAGGCCCCGACCGAGTCGTTCGCCGTAGTCATGCTTCCGTCCGCCGTCATCCCAAACCATGTGCCAGCTTCGGAGTCGAGCAGTGCTTCGTTTACAACGTAACTTCCATTTGCCCCAATTTCTACGGCCGCATCATTGGCGTTGGTACGTGTTGTATGGCGTCGATATGCGGCGCTCGAGTCGAATCTTCCGTTCGCATCGGTGACGACGACATGTCGTTCGATGGTCGACCCATCCGCGGCAATGCGCGACACGAGGAACGGGATGCCGCCCATGGGCCTTTGCGTGTCCAGATCGCGTTTGGTAAAGCAAAGGTCCTGACGTATGGGGTTCTCGTTGACGATGACGCCGCCGTTGCCAAGCGGACCGCTCGACACGTCATGCGCGCCCGTGCCATGAGAGGTGATGGTGATGACAATGGGCTCGTTGTCTACGGGAACTTCGTAGGAGGCGGGGGCCTTCAGCTCGCGAATCGCGTAGGTGCCAATGGGGAACAGCGGCTCGTTTGCGATCGGATCGCGATACAGTGCGTCTCCGCTGACAAAGGCATGCGCAAGGTCGCCGCGTAGATCGACCTTACCCGTATCATCGGTCCTAAAGGTCCATCTGCGAACTGCATTGCCCCCTGTCTCTCCCGTGAGGTTCGGGAAATAGCGCACCTCAAAGAGCGCATCGGCAAGCGTACCGTCTCCTGAGGGTGTCGAACTCCGTGTGATCAAGTCGTGTTTCTGGATGATGACGTCAACGTCTTCGGTTTGAGGCTCGTCCGTGACATCGTTTTGGTCGACATCGCCCGCGCCGTTTGACGTATCGTGAAGCCAGCTCACTTCTCCGGGGTCAACCCAGCAGTTGTAAATGGTCGGGTCGTAGGCGTAGCCCGTGCCCTCGACGGAGGATTCGATCTCGCGTATGAAGTAGGTGCCTGAATAGAGCCCCCCGACCTCTGCATAACCAGACTCGTCGAGCACGAGAGTCTTGCCCGTATCGCCTTCGGGGCCACAGGTGTTAGTCACGTAGACGCCGTATGTAATGCCCTCCATGGAGTACAGGGGGTTATCGTTTGTTATATCGGGATTCATCGACCGTTTGTTCATCTTGATCATGCCGACGGTCTTGTAGCGTGAGCTTGCGGCTATGGTCTGCTTGCTTCCCCCGTCGATCATATAGGCTTCGAAGTCGGCGGGTACCTCGCCTGTGCGCGTCATGACGAGGCGCCCAAGGGCGTTGGGGTTGATGAGGCTGCCATTATTTAGGTCAAATCCCGTGATGTTCCAGGTAAGCCAGTTGCGGAAGTTCTCGCCAGCGCCATAGGTGGCTTCGTGGGCGCTCGAACTGTATGTGTCGGCCAGAAGAATGTGCGAGGCAAGGTAGTAATCCTCGGCACCCATGGGGTCGCCGTTCCAGTTTGTCGCGGGCCACATGCTCGCATCGAAACCCGGCCCACCGAAGGCGAACCATAGGTCGGCTATGAGTTCATAATCCCTTCCGCTCACGCAATGGATGCTGCTCTTCTCGTAGCTTCCCTCGCCGGGCGAGTTCTTTGCGGGTTCGATGCAATATGCCAGTGTCTCGCCCTCGCCGTCGTTCGTGTGGAAGATATGCGCGTTCCATGCACCGTCTGAGTAATGGATATTGCCCTCTTTCCATAAATTGACGGTCTGTCCCGATGCCAAGGCGGGTCGCGTGGCGGCTACGCCAATGTAGGGTAAGGTCATTGTGCATATGAGCAGCAAGCTCAGCATGATGACCTGCATCTTGTGCAGCGCGCGTGGTGTATCTGGTGCTGCGTGGCGAAAGCTCTGTGGCATGGCCTCTCCTTCGTTTTCCACCCGATAGTCCAGGTGGTCGCTTCGATTGGAGCCGCCATGCTATGCCTTTGCTTACCGAGCGAACCACCCCGACAATCTGAACGAACCCAGACCAAAGCAGGAGCAAATTCGGACAGAAAGGCGAGCGTTTTCGGACTTCCCCCGTTCAGGAGCGAGCATGTGCGCATCACCACCGACAGTGTCTGCCTCGAACTGCTCCGTGCTTTGTCGGAGAGCTGCGCTATACTTTGCTCAGCACAATGATGGTCGGGCGTCACGCAAGGAGAATCCATGAGCGAAGTGCCTGTCATAACGATGACCGGGTGGTCAAATTCCGGAAAGACGACGTTCACCACGCGCGTCGTGGAGTTGCTCACGGGCATGGGCATCCGCGTTGGCGTCATCAAGCATCATGGTCACAGGACGGGCGGCGTCGATGTCGAGGGCAAGGACTCCTGGAAGTACGCGCAGGCCGGTGCCAACCCCGTCATTCTCAGCGCTTCGGATCAGTACGCGATCTTCGTGAGCACACCGCAGGGCGAGCCATCGCGTGACGAGCTTGTCGCCAAGATCGCCGATGACGTTGACTTGGTGATCGTCGAGGGGTTCCGCGCCGAGGCTGATGGTGCCATCGAGGTCTATCGCAACGCTGCGGGGCATCCAGACCCCAAACTCGCCTCTGAGGAGCGCATTGCGCTCGTCACCGATAACGTCGCCCTTGCCGATCAGGTGCGCGCTGAGGGAAAGCCCGTCTTCGGCCTTGAGGACTTCGAAGCGGTCGCGCGCTATTTCCTCGAGCTCGCCGGTATCGATACGAGCACTCTGTAGTATTCTGCAATGAACTTCTTCGAGGGAGCCACATGAAGGACAATTACGGGCGCAAGATTGACTACCTACGTATCTCTCTGACAGATCGCTGCAATTTGCGCTGCATATACTGCATGCCCGAGGAGGGTGTGCCGTTCAGATCGCACGAGTCCATCTTGCGCATCGAGGAGATCGCCGACTTCACGCGTCGCGCGGCGCAGGCGGGTATTCGCAGGGTGCGTCTCACGGGCGGCGAACCGCTCATCCGCAAAGGCGTGGTTGACCTCGTACGCGAGATCGCCGCTACGCCGGGAATCGAGGACATTTCGCTCACGACCAATGGCATATTGCTCCCCAAGATGGCGGCCGATTTGAAGGATGCCGGTCTCACGCGCGTCAACATCTCGCTCGACACGCTCGATCCCGCACAGTTCACCTACGTGACGCGTCTCGGAAAGATCGAGGACGTGTTTGCGGGCATCGACGCGGCTCTCGAGAACGGCTTTGATCCCGTCAAGATAAACGCCGTCGCCGTTCGCAGTCTCGACCAGGACTTCTTCGGCTTTGCCAAGCTCTCGCTCGACAGGCCCTTGCATGTGCGCTTCATCGAGTACATGCCGGTGGGGGAGAGTTCGGGTGGCACAGGCGCTGGCTGGACCGAAGAAGACATCGTTCCTGCGAGCGAGATCATCGAGCGCATCAACGAAGGCGCCATCGCAGCTGGTATTGGCCCGCTTGAGCCCGTCACTGATGACGATCTTCCCTCGGGCGCCGGCCCTGCGATTTATTACAGGCTCCCAGGTGCGAAGGGAACGGTCGGCTTCATCAGCGCGATGTCGAACCATTTCTGCAGCTCGTGCAATCGCCTGCGGCTCACGGCGGATGGCAAGATTAGGCCCTGCCTGTTCAGTGACCGCGAGATCGATGTCATGGAGGCAATTCGCTCCGATGATTCCGAGGCCATCGATCACGCGATCGAAGAGGCGATTGGCATCAAGCCCGACGAGCATCACGAGGAGCGTGGCACCGAGCGACGCATGAGCCAAATAGGAGGCTAGAACATGACGCAGGACAGACCAGGAGGCCTTGCGGCTGGCAATTCCGAGAACGACCTCGCACGCGATGGGCAGCTCAGCCATGTCGACGAGAAGGGCGTCGTGCGCATGGTCGATGTCTCGCAGAAGGCCGATACCGAGCGCCAGGCCATTGCCGAAGGTTGGATTTTCATGCATTCGGACACTCTTGCGATGATTACGGACGGCACGGCGGCGAAGGGCGACGTCCTCGCCTGCGCACGCGTGGCGGGTATCATGGGCTGCAAGCAGACGAGTTCGCTTATCCCCATGTGCCATCCACTCAACATCACCAAGTCAAAGTGTGAGCTTGAGCCCGTCTTGGCAGGCGAACGCGAGGACGGGCGAGTAGGTATTCACGCGATCATGACCACGGGCGTGACCGGAAAGACCGGTATCGAGATGGAGGCTCTCACCGGCGTGAGCATTGCGCTCCTTACGGTATACGATATGTGCAAGGCGGTCGATCGCGGCATGGAGATTTGCGACGTGCATCTCGTCCGCAAGGAGGGTGGACGCACGGGGTTGTGGACGCGAGACTAGAGACGGGACAGGCCATGAACATCAAATTCGGAATCGTTACCTGCTCATCCACACGCAGTATCGAGGAGGATACGGCAGGAGCGCGCCTCGAGGAGCTCATTGCCGAGCAAGGGTGGACGACGCTTTCGCGCGTTGTCGTGAAAGACGACGTCGACATGATCGCAGACGCCATCGTTGCCTGCTGCGATGCCGGCGCCGATGTCGTCTTGACTTGCGGAGGCAGCGGTCTTTCGCTCGCGGATGTCACGCCCGAAGCCACGCGCAAGGTGTGCGACCGCGAGGTTCCCGGCATTGCCGAGGCGATGCGCGCCTACTCCATGACCAAGACGCATCGTGCCATGCTCAGTCGCGCAATTGCCGCGCAGCGCGGGCGCGTGCTCGTCGTTAACCTGCCTGGCTCCAAGAAAGCTGCAGAGGAGAACTGGGAAGGGGTTTTCGACCAGTTCGATCACGCGGTCTCGATGATGGCGGGCGAGGGCCATGCGTAAGCGAAAGCAGGACTCCGAGTACCATACCGGCAGGCTCAATATCTCGTGCCCGCCCTCGACGAAGGATGCCATCGCCACTGACGCGACTGCACATGGGCAATCCATCAGCCAGTTCATCCTCGAGCTCTATAAGACAAGCAAACAGGCGGGATCATCCGCGCATTTTGCCCGCATGGGGCTTGACCTAGTGGGCATCAAGAAGCGCCTGATCGACATCGATGCACGCCTGCGCCGCTCCCTCAAGCGCAGCCATGGCATGGTGGATGCTGCCGTGCATGATGATCTCGTGCGTCTCAAGCAGCTCGAGGACGAAATCGATGCGACGTTGCGCGAGACTCTTAATGCCGTGAAGATTCTCAAGAAGCACGAGGAAAACTTCGACGCCTAAGCTGTCGGTTGCCTCGCGTGATTTACGCTAGAATGTGGAGCCACAGCGCGCCATTAGCTCAGCAGGATAGAGCATCGGACTTCTAATCCGGCGGTCGGGGGTTCGAATCCCTCATGGCGCGCCAGATCTCCCCCGCAACTACCTTTTCCGGTCTCGAATCGTCCTTCCGCAGGTCATGGAAATTATCTGAAATGCAATATGTTCGTGACCTTGACGTTCAGAAGTGCTATAGTACCCCCACGATGCAAGATCCCATTTCGAGGAGGATGGAAATGCCTTTACCCAAGATGACTGATGAGCAGCGCGCTGCTGCACTTGAGAAGGCCAAGGAAGCTCGCGCCAAGCGCGCGAAGCTCAAGGAGGATATCAAGTCTGGCAAGCTCACGCTCAGCAAGGTCCTCAACAGCGATGACGAGATCACCAAGAAGACCAAGGTCATTCAGATTCTCGTCTCCCTGCCCAGCGTTGGCAAGGTGACTGCCCAGAAGGCCATGGAGGAGATCGGCATCGCCGAGAACCGTCGCGTTGGCGGCCTGGGTTCTGCTCAGAAGGAGAAGCTCATCGAGCGTTTCGGCAAGTAATTCTGCCGTAATAAGCAAGGATGTGACGGCCCGTCAGCCCCAAGCTGGCGGGCCTTCTTCTGCCCGCTTCCACACGGGCGCCGCTTGCGATATCACAGCATCTACAGATTAGCTCCAGGAGCAAGATGCTAAACTCATGCAAGCGCATTGAAGGGGAGATATGGATTCACGTGAGTTGATCGTCGTCAACGGCCAACGGCCCATTTCGGGAACGGTAGAGGTTCGTGGCGCCAAGAACTCAGTTCTCAAGCTTATGGCGGCAAGCGTGATGGCGTCTGGTGAGACGTGCATCGGAAACGTGCCGTTTATCTCGGACGTAGACGTTATGAGTGACGTTCTGTCGACCATTGGCGCCCGCGTCAGACGCGGGGAGGACAGCCATACTCTTTTCATCGACACGCGCGATCTCAACTCGTATAGAACCCCTTATGAGCTCGTCGCCAAGATGCGTGCTTCCATTTCGATTCTTGGCCCGCTCATTACCCGGTTCGGTTGCGCTGTCGTGGCAATGCCAGGCGGATGCCAGATTGGCTCGCGCAAACTCGACATGCACATCGCGAGTCTCGAGGCGCTCGGCGTGCAGTTCGATGTCGATCACGGATACCTCCATGCGAGCACGCCCAATGGCTTGATTGGCGCCGAGGTCATCCTGGACTTTCAGAGCGTGGGCGCGACGGAGAACCTCATGATGGCTTCCGTTTGCGCTCGTGGCACGACGGTCATCCATAACGCCGCCTGCGAACCCGAAATCGTGGATCTCGCCAACTTCCTCATCTCGATGGGAGCGGACATCGAAAACGCGGGCACTCCGGACGTCGTGGTGCATGGCGTTACCGAGCTTCATCCTACCTCGCATATGACCGTGGGCGATCGTATCGAAGCGGGGACCTTCCTCGTGGCGGGTGCTGCGACTGGCGGTCCCGTTACCGTAAGGGGCGCTAGTCCCGACCATCTGGGACTTGCGCTCAAAAAGCTCCACCAGATGGGCGTGGACCTGTTCATCACCGACGACGAGATTACGGCTGAGCGCTCGGATGATTTGCGACCGGCCGATATCCAGACCCTGCCATTTCCCGGATTCCCCACCGACCTGCAAGCTCAATTCATGGTGCTCTGCGCGCTGGCAAACGGGGATTCCATCATCACCGAGAACCTCTTCGAGAACCGCTTCATGTTCGCTGCAGAGCTTGCTCGCATGGGCGCCGATATCCGCATCGACGGACATCACGCCCTTGTGAACGGCGTGGGCCACCTTTCCGGCGCACCGGTCAATTCGACCGACTTGCGCGCGGGCGCCGCGCTCGTGATTGCGGGACTCGTTGCCGATGGTGCGACCTTCGTCGACAGCATTCACCATATCGATCGCGGCTATGAGGATTACGTCGGCAAACTGCGGGCGCTCGGCGCCGATATCGAGCGTGTCCCGGCGCAAGACCTGAGTTTCTAGCGATTCGTCGGAGTGCGCAGTGCCATATCATCACAAAAGAGGTGGACTCAATATAAACGGTGCCGGCGGACGACGTCATAGGTCTTCCGGTGGCACGCCTTTCGCGAGTTCGCGCCTCTCGTCCAAATCGCAATCCCGGGCAGCTCGTGCATCGGAGCGTGCGGCCCTTTCGCGCGCCGCGAAGGGACGCGGCACCTATATCCACCCGACGGGCTTCGGCAAGCGCGATCCATCCCAGACGCGAAGGATGCTCTTTACCGTCTTGTTCGTCGCTGTCATTGCGCTGGCGCTTGCGACGACGGTGGGTGTGCTCGTCTATCAGCAGGCGGCACGCAATGCGCTCAAGCCCGTCTTCGATACGCAGGATTTCTCCCAGCAGCTCACGCCCGTTGAGTCCAAAACCGACTTGTTCTGGAATGTCCTCGTGCATACGGATGCCTCATCTGCCGAGGAGGGCCGTGGCGCCATCGTCGACCTCGCCCTTGTCTGCGTTGATCCCGACAACGTCACGCTCTCGTTCCTCTGGATTCCCGTCAACACGCGCGTCTATATCGATGGCGTGGGGTATAGCAAGATAGAGGATGCTTTTGCCGATGCGCATGAGGAGGGAATCATCGCGGCTGTCAAAAAGCTCGCGGACGTTGATATCGCCCACTATATAGAGGTAAACGACGCTGGCCTGAGTAGGCTCGAAAGCCAGCTTGCTCCCTTGCCCGTCGATGTGGCAACGGCGAGCAAGGAGGCGCTTGTGGGCGCCATATGCCGTAGGCTCTTTGGATCGAGCTCCGAGCAAATGTCTGCGCGCGTTGACAGCTTCACGGCATGCGTTGCAACAGACGCCTCAAGTGATGAGGTGACGCAGACCTTTCGTGCCCTGCATGGCATCAACGTCGACACTTCGTGCTACCAGGAGACGATGCCTTCGACGTTGGAGGATATAGGCGGCGTGCAATACAGTATTTGCAGTACCGATAGCTGGAATACGATGGTCTCGCGTGTCTCGAGTGGCATGTCGCCTGTCGCGACTCCCTCGGAGGTCGATACCAACAAGGTCACGCGCAAGAACTGCACCGTCGCGGTTTGGAATGGCGTGGGCGTGTCGGGCGTCGCCAACGACTGCACCAACGAGCTCAAGAAGCTCGGCTGGAAGGTGATCAGCACGGGCAATGCCAACCAGTTCGTCTATGACGAGACCTTCGTCGTGTTCAAGGACACCGATGACGAGGCAGCGGCGCGCCTGCTTGCGGCCGATTTGGGCCAGGGGCGCGTGGTGCGCAGCTATGCACGTTACAGCTACGAGGGCAATCTCCTCGTCGTTATTGGCAAGGACTACAAACCATACTAAAAGCCACGCTCACATGACGTCTCGTAAAAACTTTCGAGAAATTGCAAATTAATGCTTGACACCCCCAAATGCGATGCGTAATATACCAACTCGCGCCGCAGCGAAGGGCACCATGTTCGAGGCGGATAAGAGCAGGTCAATTGACAGGTTCTTAGCAATGGCGAAGAGTCGCTTCTTCAAAAAATTTTGAAAAAGTTTCAATTTGCTATTGACGCGAGATGCGAAGGAGCGTAAAGTACTTCTTCGCGCCGCTCGTAAGGTTTTAACCTAAAAGCGGCAGGGACGGTCTCAGATAGAGCCCGTCTCGGAACCTTGAAAATCGGATACTGTTTAGACGAAAAGTGATACAAGCCAACGAGTTCTTTGAATGATCACATGAAGGAACCCGCCTCGGTCAGATACCGAGGAAATCCTTAAAAGAATTCTAAAGACGACTCCTCTCTTTCTACCGAGGGGTCGCATCCGGAAACAGGCTATCGTGAGAGCGAATAGCCAAACCACCGGAATCAAATACCGTTCTTGATGCAGGCCTCGCGCCTGCTTTTGAATGGAGAGTTTGATCCTGGCTCAGGATGAACGCTGGCGGCGTGCTTAACACATGCAAGTCGAACGAGAAAGCACCTTCGGGTGTGAGTAGAGTGGCGAACGGGTGAGTAACACGTGAGCAACCTGCCTCTCACTTCGGAATAACTCAGGGAAACCTGTGCTAATACCGGATACTCCGTACATTCCGCATGCTATGTACGGGAAAGCCTTGTGCGGTGAGAGATGGGCTCGCGGCCCATTAGGTAGTTGGTGGGGTAACGGCCTACCAAGCCAACGATGGGTAGCCGGGTTGAGAGACCGACCGGCCACATTGGGACTGAGACACGGCCCAGACTCCTACGGGAGGCAGCAGTGGGGAATTTTGCGCAATGGGGGAAACCCTGACGCAGCAACGCCGCGTGCGGGATGAAGGCCTTCGGGTTGTAAACCGCTTTCAGTAGGGAAGAAAATGACGGTACCTACAGAAGAAGCTCCGGCTAACTACGTGCCAGCAGCCGCGGTAATACGTAGGGAGCGAGCGTTATCCGGATTTATTGGGCGTAAAGCGCGCGTAGGCGGGCTATTAAGTCAGGTGTTAAAGCC